>DATJRY010000001.1 GCA_035504415.1 Candidatus Sulfotelmatobacter sp.
TGGAGGATTTCGCCGCGGACGTCCACGGTGATCTTCTTGGAGAGGTCGCCGTTGGCCACCGCGATCGTCACCTCGGCGATGTTTCGCACCTGCCCGGTGAGGTTGGACGCCATGAAGTTGACGTTGTCGGTGAGGTCCTTCCACGTGCCGGCGACGCCTTCGACTTGCGCCTGGCCGCCGAGCCGGCCTTCGGTGCCGACCTCGCGCGCGACGCGCGTCACCTCGCCGGCGAACGCGTTGAGCTGGTCGACCATCGTGTTCACGGTCGTCTTCAGCTCGGCGACCTCGCCGCGCACGGTGACGGTGATCTTCTTCGAGAGGTCGCCGTTCGCGACGGCGGTCGTGACGTCGGCGATGTTGCGGACCTGCGAGGTCAGGTTCGACGCCATGAAGTTGACGTTGTCGGTGAGGTCCTTCCACGTCCCGGCGACGCCTTGGACGTAGGCCTGGCCGCCGAGCTTCCCTTCGGAGCCGACCTCGCGCGCGACGCGCGTGACTTCGCTGGCGAAGGCGTTGAGCTGGTCGACCATCGTGTTGACGGTGCTCTTCAGCTCGGCCATCTCGCCGCGCACGTCGACGGTGATCTTCTTCGAAAGGTCGCCCTTGGCGACGGCGGTCGTGACCTCGGCGATGTTGCGGACCTGCGAGGTCAGGTTGCCAGCCATCGAGTTGACGGAGTCCGTCAAGTCCTTCCAGGTACCGGCGACGCCACGGACGTCGGCCTGCCCGCCGAGCCGGCCTTCGGAGCCGACCTCGCGCGCGACGCGGGTGACCTCGGCGGCGAACGTGTTCAGCTGGTCGACCATCGTGTTGATGGTCTCTTTCAGCTGCAGGATCTCGCCGCGCGCTTCGACGGTGATCTTCTTCGAGAGGTTGCCGTTGGCGACGGCGGTCGTGACGTCGGCGATGTTGCGGATCTGGTTGGTCAGCGTACCGGCCATCGAGTTGACCGAGTCGGTGAGGTCCTTCCAGGTGCCGGCGACGCCGCGGACGTGCGCCTGACCACCGAGGATGCCTTCGGAGCCGACTTCGCGCGCGACGCGCGTCACCTCGCCGGCGAACGCGTTGAGCTGGTCGACCATCGCGTTGATGGTGCGCGCGCTGCGCAGGAACTCGCCCTTGAGCGGCCGGCCGTCGGCTTCGAGCGCCATCTGCTGCGAGAGGTCGCCGCGCGCGACGGCGCCGAGCACGCGGTTCGTCTCGGCGATCGGATGGGTGAGGTCGTCGATGAGCCGGTTGAGGGCGAACAGCTTCTCGCCGTAGCCGCCCGGCGCGAACAGCTCGGCCCGCTGACCGAGGCGGCCGTCGTAGCCGACGACCGTCGAGATGCGTTGCATCTCGCGCAGCACCCGTGCGTTCGTGCCGACCATCTCGTTGAACGCCTCGGCGATGTCGCCGTCGACGCCGTGCCACGCCGTCGGCAGCTTGACGGAGAAGTCCCCGCGGGCGACTGCCCGCAGCGCCGTCAGCAGCGCACGTTTGGTCTGGGTCGCTTTGTCGTCTCGCGCCACACCGTTGCCCTGGTGCGCCGGCGCGGTGCCGTTGGTGGTGGGTGACGTGGTTTTGGGCTTGCCGTTGGCTTTCGGCTTGCCCTGGGCGACCGCAGACGCCATTCGCGAACTCCTCTGGTGGCGACCCGTACATGCGCGAAACCGACGGCGCAGGTTCGCGCCGCCGGCGCCGGGTGCGCGGGACGACTTGTACGAGCAAGCTACCCTTCGGTGCGCGTCCCGAAACGCAAACGGGGAAACGGGGTAGCGGCGGGGCCCCGTTTCGCACAATGTCCGTCCGCAACCTTATACCGGGCGGTCGGCCGCGACGAATGAATGGTCACGTTTAGGTACGAGCAACCAAGGGTAACGCAGCGGCCAAAGGGGGGTCCCTGAACTGCTACCATGGATGAGGCGGTGACGGCGATCGACGAGCGGGCAATCGCTGCGTCGATGCGACTGTTGGCAGCGGCGAGTCGAGAACTTGCGGCCTCGCTGGACGCCACCGAGACGATCGCCTCGGTGGGCCGGCTGGTCGTCCCCGAATTCGCCGACGGCTTCTCCGTCGAGCTCGACGAGGGCGAGATCCGGACCTCGATCGGCCGGCGCGGCGTGCTGACGGAAGATACCCGTTCGGTGCCCCTGGTGGCGCACGGCCGCGCCTTGGGCTACCTGCGGGTCGCCCCACGACGCGGGGTCGCCGATCCCTCGCTCTGGGATCAGCTCGCCTTGCGCATCGCGGTTTCCGTCGACGCCGAGCAGGTCTATGCGCGGGAGCATCACGTCGCCGACACCCTGCAACGCGCGCTCTTGCCGGAGCGCCTGCCGGTGGACGAGCGGTTCGTCTTCGACGCGGCCTACCGCCCCGGCGCGGAGGAAGCGATCGTCGGCGGCGACTGGTACGACGCCTTTCGCCTGCCGGACGGGCGCATCGCGTTCTCGATCGGTGACGTCGCCGGGCACGGCTTGCGCGCGGCGATCGTGATGGGCGAGGTGCGCCAAGCGTTTCGCGCCGCCGCGCTCAACCCGAACTCGCCCTCGCTGGTGCTCGAGCGAGCCAACACGATCGTCAACATGCGGCCCAACCCGGTGATGGTGACCGCACTGTTCGGCATCATCGATCCGACCGACGGAACGCTGACGTACGCGGCGGCCGGCCACCCCGCGCCGATCCTGGCGCTGCCGGCCGGCAGCGTGCAAACACTGCCGAAAGACGGTCTGCCGCTGGGCATCGTCGACCGCGTCGAAGCCAGCGATTGGACGTTCACGATTCCGCCCGGCGCGTTGCTCGCGCTCTACACCGACGGGCTGGTCGAGTACAGCCGCGACGTGGTCGAAGGCGAACGACGCGTGCTCGACGGCGTGCGCGCATCGGTGATCGAAGGCGACGCCGAACCCGCCGCCGCATTGCAGCGGCGCGTCTTCGCCGGCAGCGCGAACACCGACGACGTCGCGACGCTGACGGTCAGCGCGGCCGACCGTGAGAACGGATCGTTCACGTTCGCGTTCACCGCGGTACCGATGGCGGTGCCGATCGTGCGGCGCTCGCTGGCGCGCTACCTCGAACGGCTCGGCGTCGACGGCGAACGCACCTTCTCGATCCTCTCGGCGACCGGTGAAGCCCTGGCGAACGCCGTCGAGCACGCTTACGTCAGCGGCGCGCCCGGGTTGGTGCACGTGCGTGCCGAGCTGCAAGGCCAGACGCTGGTGGTCATGGTCGAAGACGAGGGCAGCTGGAAGCCCGCGCAGCGGCGCGAAGAGCGCGGCCGTGGGCTGCCGCTCATGCGCGCGCTCGTGAACGCCGTCGAGATCCGTACGCATCACGGGCGGACCGAGGTGCGGCTTTCCATGCGGCTGGCCGGCGGCCAGCTTCACGCCTGACCTTTAGCACAGGCGGGTACAGACGAGGGGTATGCTCGTAGGAACCGCCGAGAAGAACCGATTCATGAACGCGCTCTCGCCGAGCACCCGCTCGCTGCTGGAGTCGCGAATGACGGCGCACGGCGGTGGGATCGGCGACGTGTTGCAGGCGGCGGGCCAGAACATCGACGCGATCTGGTTTCCCCTTTCCGGCATCGTCTCGACGCTGCGCCCGCTCGAGAACGACACCAGCGTCGAGGTCGACGCCGCGGGCTCGGAAGGTTTCGTTGGCATCGAGCTGACGCTGGGCGATCGCCGCTCTTGCGATACGTGGCTCGTGCAGTCGCCGGGTCGTTTCGCGCGTTTGGACGCGCAGGTCTTCCTCGAGGTCTTCGAGCGCGATGCCACGTTGCGCGACGTCGCCCGCCGCTACGTCTCCGCGGTGCTGTGCGTGCGTGGCCAGTGGGTCGCGTGCAACGCCCGTCACACCATCGAGCAACGGCTGGCGAAGTGGCTGTTGGCGACCCGTGACCGCGTGGGCGAGGAGATCCAGATCACCCAGGACGTGGTGGCCATGATGCTGGGCGTGCGCCGCGCCAGCGTCGTCACCGTGCTGGGGCGCATGGTGGCCGACGGGCTGGTGGCTCACGGCTACGCGCGGATGCGGATCCTGGACGACGTGCGGCTGGAAAGCGTCGCTTGCCCCTGCTACGGCCGGGCGGCCGGCTTGTTGCGCAACGCCTTCGTCGCCAATGGAGCGGCCTAAGGGTTTTTCGGCCTGCCGGGTCGGGTACATGCCAAGCGTGGGTTCGTTCGGAACCCGGGCGCCCGTACGCGCCGATCGGTACGGAAGGAGAGGGATCATGGACAACTTGGTGCTCTGCCCCTGCGGGCATGCGCTGGCGCGGCATGATTTCGACGGGTGCGCCGGCGACCGGCTGCGCCGTTGCTCCTGCCCCCGCGACCGCCACACCGCGCTCGAATCGGCCGTCGAGCTGGCCCGCAACGGCGGGGCTCCTCCGGTCGTGCGCTTCCCTGCTCCGCGCAGCCGGGGGACCGACGCGGCCTAGCCGGCCGCGCCACGCCCGACGAGGCGACCCCACGGACGCGCGGACCCTTGACCGCGCTGGACAGGAAGTGGTACGATACCGCCCTATGCCTCTCGGCGGATAGCGGCATAACAGGTGAGCGAGGTCCCCTCACTCCGGTGGGGTGGCCCTTGCCTTTTTGGCGTGCCCGCCGACCGGCGCGAACGCGTGTAACTACGCAGGAAGAACCCTCAGAGCAGAATGGCGACGAAGACGACCGCGGACAAGCCCAAGACGACGCGCAGCCGTAAGAAGACCGATGGTGCGGCTCCGGCCGCGCCCAACGGCTCGACTGCGGTCAAGCAAGAGAATATCGCGAGCGCGAGCTTCCACGTTCCCGAGGAGGCGTTCACCGTCGAGCTCCCGGAGGATCCGGGAGCCAAGCGGCCGCGCCACTCGTTTGCGAAGATCGCCGACGTCCTGCAGCTCCCGGACCTGATCGAGCTGCAGAAAGCTTCCTTTAAGTGGTTCGTCAACGACGGATTGAAGGAAGCGTTCGAGTCGATCTCGCCCATCAAGGATTTCACCGGCAACCTGGTGCTCGAGTTCGGTGAGCACTCGCTCGGCGAGCCGAAGTACTCGGTCGAGGAGTGTCGCGAGCGCGACATGACCTACTCGGCGCCGCTGCGCGTTCGGGTCCGCCTCATCACGGCCGAGTCCGGCGAGATCAAGGGTATCCCGGACCAAGAGATCTTCATGGGCGACTTCCCGCTCATGACGGACAAGGGCACCTTCATGATCAACGGCGCCGAACGCGTGATCGTGAGCCAGCTCGTCCGCTCGCCGGGCGTGTACTTCCTCCAGGACGTCGACACCAACAACCGCCCGACGTTCAACGCGACGATCATCCCCAACCGCGGTGCTTGGATCGAGTTCGAAACCGACAACGGCACGAAGAACGACGAGACCGAGGGGACGATCGGCGTCCGCATCGACAAGAACCGCAAGATCTACGCGACGACGTTCGTGCGCGCGCTCTCGCGCCCCGACCTCGGCTTCAACTGGGAGTCGGACGACGCGATTCTGGCGCTGTTCGACAACTCGCCGCTGATCGCGAACTGCTTGGAGAAAGACAAGGACGTCAAGACCAAGGAAGACGCGCTCAAGGAAATCTACAAGAAGCTGCGCCCCGGCGAGCCCGAGAACGCGGAGAACGCCGAGAAGCTGCTCGAGTCGCTGTTCTTCGACGAGAAGCGCTACGATCTCGCCGGCGTCGGCCGCTACAAGCTCAGCGGGAAGCTCGAGCGCGAGTACGGTGCGGCCGGGCTGCGCATTCCGCCGATCGACAAGAAGGCGCTCACGCGCGAAGACATGATCGCGGTGCTGCGCCGCCTGATCAAGGTCGCCACGCGCCAGATCAACAAGGACGACATCGACCACCTCGGCAACCGGCGCATCCGCTCGGTCGGCGAGCTGTTGCAGAACCAGTTCCGCGTCGGTCTGTTGCGCCTCGAGCGCGTCGTGCGCGAGCGCATGACGGTTCAGGACATCGAGACGGTCACCCCGCAGGCGCTGATCAACATCCGTCCGGTCGTCGCCGCGATCAAGGAGTTCTTCGGCTCCTCGCAGCTCTCGCAGTTCATGGACCAGACCAACTCGCTGGCCGAGCTGACGCACAAGCGTCGCCTCTCGGCCCTCGGGCCGGGCGGTCTCTCGCGTGAGCGCGCGGGCTTCGAAGTCCGCGACGTCCACCACTCGCACTACGGTCGCATCTGCCCGATCGAGACGCCGGAAGGCCCGAACATCGGTCTGATCGGTTCGCTCGCGACGTTCGCGCGCGTCAACCGCTACGGCTTCATCGAGACGCCGTACCGCGTCGTGAGCGACGGCGTGGTCAGCACCGAGCTGCGCTACTTCACGGCCGACCGTGAAGACGAGTACATCATCGCGCAAGCGAACACCGAGATCGACGCCAACGGCAAGATCACCGCGCCGTCCGTCGTCGCGCGCTTCGCCGAAGAGTACGTCGAAGAGCCGCCGAACCGCGTGCAGCTGATGGACGTCTCGCCCAAGCAGATCGTCTCGGTCGCGACGGCGCTGATCCCGTTCCTCGAGCACGACGACGCCAACCGCGCGCTGATGGGCGCGAACATGCAGCGCCAAGCCGTGCCGCTGCTCCGCCCGCAGGCGCCGATCGTCGGTACCGGGATGGAGTACCGCGCGGCCAAGGACTCCGGCGGTTGCGTGCTCACGCGCGCCAACGGCGAGGTCACGCAGGCCGACGCGCACCAGATCGTCGTCAAGCACGACGACGACGGGCTCGAGCACACCTACGACCTGCTCAAGTTCACCCGCTCGAACGCGGGCACGTGCATCAACCAGCGTCCGATCGTCGCGGTCGGCGACCGCGTCGTGCGCGGCCAGATCCTGGCCGACGGACCGTCGTCCGATGAGGGCGAGCTCGCGCTGGGTCAGAACGTGATGGTCGCGTTCATGCCGTGGGAAGGCTACAACTACGAGGACGCGATCCTCATCTCCGAGCGGATGGTCAAGGACGACCGCTTCACCTCGATCCACATCGAGGAGTACGAGTGCGAAGCCCGCGACACGAAGCTCGGGCCCGAAGAGATCACGCGCGACATTCCGAACGTCGGTGAGGATTCGCTCAAGGATCTCGACGAGAACGGCATCATCCGCATCGGTGCCGAGGTTCGTCCGGAAGACATCCTGGTCGGCAAGGTCACGCCCAAGGGCGAGACCGAGCTGACGGCCGAGGAGCGCCTGCTGCGCGCCATCTTCGGCGAGAAGTCGCGTGAAGTGCGCGACACCTCGCTGAAAGTGCCGCACGGCGAGAAGGGCAAGATCATCGACGTCAAGCGCTTTTCGCGCGAGAACGGCGACGAGCTCAGCCCGGGCGTCAACCACCTGGTGCGCGTCTACGTCGCGCAGAAGCGTAAGATTCTGCAGGGCGACAAGATGGCCGGCCGTCACGGCAACAAGGGCGTCATCGCCAAGGTGCTGCCGGAAGAGGACATGCCGTACCTCGAGGACGGCACCCCCGTCGACATCGTGCTCAACCCGCTGGGCGTGCCCTCGCGCATGAACCTCGGGCAGATCATGGAAACGCACCTGGGCTGGGCCGCCGCGATGCTGGGCTTCCACATCGCGACGCCGGTCTTCGACGGTGCGCACGCCGAGGACATCAGCGAATGGCTGCAGGACGCGGGTCTCCCCGCCGACGGCAAGACGTGGCTGCGAGACGGCCGTTCGGGCGAACGCTTCGGACGCCCGATCACCGTCGGCTACATCTACATGCTCAAGCTGGCTCACCTCGTGGATGACAAGATCCACGCGCGCTCGACTGGTCCGTACTCGATGATCACGCAGCAGCCGCTGGGTGGTAAGGCGCAGTTCGGCGGCCAGCGCTTCGGCGAAATGGAAGTCTGGGCGCTCGAAGCCTACGGCGCGGCGTACACGCTCCAAGAGCTCTTGACGGTCAAGTCCGACGACGTCGTCGGTCGCGTCAAGACGTACGAAGCGATCGTCAAGGGTGAGAACGTGCTCGAACCCGGCGTGCCGGAGTCGTTCAAGGTTCTCATCAAGGAGCTCCAGTCGCTGGCGCTCGACGTCAAGGTCCTCACCGAGCAGCGCGAGGAAGTCGAAATCCGCATCCAGGACGACGACATGGCCGAGCGCGCTCAGGAGATCGGCCTGCTGATGGGCGACGAGGATCCGCGTCTCTCGCAAACCGCGCTCGCCGAGCGCGAAGCGGAACGCGATCGTCTCGCGCAAGCGATTCCGATCGCTCCGTCCGCCGACGAAGAGGGCGAAGAGGGTGGCGAGGCCGCCGGCGCCGTCGAGGTCGAGGAGCCGGAGGAAGAAGAGGAAGAGCTCGACGATTCGGCTCCGCTCGTTTCGCCGACGCCCGCGCGTGGCGGGCGTGCGCCCGACGACGACATCCTCCCCGCCAGTCCGCTGGGCGGCCTGCGTGCGACGATGACCGACGACGGCGAGATCGTCGTCGACGAGGTCGCCGAAGACGAAGCCCCGCCGACGGCCGAGGAAGAGGAAGAAGACGAGGGCTACACCCTCGAGGAAGAAGACGAAGACTACGCCGAGGCCGAGGAAGAAGACGAAGGTCCCCTCGCGCACTCCACCGACGACGACTACTGATCCCCAGTCCGTCAACGAAAAACAGCCCGAGCAAACGCGCTCGGGCTGTTTTCTTTCTCACACCACCCCGAACCCAAATGCTCCCCGCCACACAAACCACGCCAACAACTCCCGGCCTATTTCGCCCCGCGACCACGCTGCCCGGACGAGGTGCGAGGACGCCTCGCGGGGCCTCGCGCAGCGGCGTGAGCCCGGAGGGCGGAAGCCGCGGAGCGCCGGAGCGACCAGAGCGCAGGATGCGCGTCGGGAGCGTCCCCGCGAGGCGTCCTCGCACCTCGTCCTGCCACCCCAGCGGACAAACGAAAAAGAGCCGCGCCCACACCCGGACACGACTCCCTTCGGCCCACACCCAGTTGGGGCTACCCCCGCGCCGCTTCCCGTCTCCCGCGCGTCCGCGGCGCTTCCAACATCTCGATCATCGCGTCGACCACGCTCGCATCCCATTGGGTGCCGCGGCCTTCGCGGAGGATGGCCATCGCTTCGCGCTGGCCGATGGCGGGCCGGTAGGGCCGCGCCGAAATCATGGCGTGGAAGGCGTCGGCGACGGCGACCACGCGTGCTTCGAAGGGGATCTCTTCGCCCTTGAGGCCGTACGGATAGCCGCGGCCGTCCCAGCGTTCGTGGTGCGCGCGGACGATCGGCGCATACGGCGCCAGTGCCGGCAGCTCGCTGAGGATCTGCGCGCCGAACTCGGCGTGGCGCTGCATGACCTTCCACTCGTCCGGGGTCAACGTCGAGGGCTTGAAAAGGATGTCGTCGGGCGTGCCGATCTTGCCGATGTCGTGCAAGATGCCCGCCTTGACGATGAAGTCGGACGCGCTCGCCGAGAGATTGAGCTGCTCGGCCAGGCGGCGGCACCAGGCGCCGGTCGCGTGCGAGTGGGCGCAGGTCGCCTCGTCGCGAGCTTTCAGCATCGCGAGCACGCCGTCGAGGACCTGACCGGTCGTCCGGGTCGGGTCGTCAAAGCGCGCGCCGGGCGCGAGCGGGAAGGCGTCGGTGACGTTGGCCTTCACGATCTCGAGGAAAACCAGCAGCGCCGAGAAGTCCAGGTGCAGGGGCTCGCCGATCTCGGCGGCGGATTCGGTCGCCGCTAGGACGAGCTCATGGATGGTGGAGACGGGGTAGGCGCCCCGGGCCATGCGGGCCCAGGCGACGACGGGTTCGGGGCTCGAGGTCTCGATCGCCTGGCCCACCGCGGAGACCAGGGAGCGGACGATCAGCGCCGATGCTTGGCCGGTCGGACGCGGAGGCAACCTGTCGAGGATCGCATGGGCGATCGTCGATCGGGTTTCCACGAGGTACCGCGCGAGCGCGGTCCGGCCGTCCATGGAGAGGCCTTTAGTTCCCGATCGGAAGCGTCGTGCCACAGACGACGACGACGAGTGCAACAGCGACGGCAGCGGTAAGCACGTAGGCTCCTTAGCGAGGGTGAGGGGGTACCCCAACGCTATCAATATCAAGAGCCGCTCCACACTCGTCCGAAAGGACGAGACCGTTTCGTCTTAGACGAGCCCCAATCGGCGGGCGGCGGCGACCGCCTCGCCCCTGCTCTCGCAGCCAAGCTTCCTGAGAATCGAGGAAACGTGGGTGCGGACCGTGTTGATGGCCCGGCGCTGGTCGTCAGCGATTGCCTTGTTCGAGAGCCCTCGCGCCATCGAGAGAAGGACCTGGAGCTCGACGGCCGTCAGGTCACCCCTGAACTCAGTGGCCGGCTCGAGGCGAGCTTGGAGGACCTCCAGCAGTCGGCCGAGACCGGCGACCCCGTCGAGGCGCATCGTTCGGACCGCGTCGGCAAGCTGCTCCGGTGCGCGGTTCAGCAGGGCGGAAATGCCAGGGTCCAGGCCGGCCATGCTCTTGGAGAGAGGAGAGGCATTACGCAAGAGGCGCTGCGCGACGGAGTTACGGCCGAGCGCGATGTTGCCGAGAATCGCGAACCGTTCGGCGAGCGAGTTGAAGTGTTGGAAAATTGGGCCGGTGTCGTCGCCTGTCTCCACGGCCTGCTCGTATGATTCCAGCGCGCCCAGCGCCGCTTGCCGATCTTCGCCACAGGCGGCCGCGATCGAAAGCAACCCGCTACGCAAGCGTTCTTGGAACACGCCGAGCTCTTTGCGCGCGACTGTACCAAGAATGCTTTGCGCTTCAGTAAACTGTTGTTGGCCGATGGAGACGAGCGCCTTGGCTAGCGCGAAGGACGAGATCGCGAGCGGTCCTCGGTACGACAAGCTGGCGAGTTGCCGGTCGAGTTCCGCCACGCGTGACTCGTTGCCTCGCTGTGCTTCGACTAGCATCAGGTCGCGCAGGCCGATCGTCTGCAGCTGGGGATCTCCAGCCTTTTCCCCGTTACTCACGACCTGCGAGGAGTACCACGCGGCCGACGGGAGTCGGCCCATGAAGGCGTGCGAAGCGCTGACCGTCACATTGAGGCGCGCAGCGAGCTGGAAGATACCCGCTTCAGTCGCCAATCGAATTCCTTCGCGAGTGAAGCGCTCAAGCGCACCCTCATCGCGTGCAAAAAAGGCGACCGTCGCTGCTCGTCCGTACGTACGAGCGCGCGTGACGTCGTCCGCGAAATCTGCGAGCGCGAGAGCATCCTCTAAGTACCGGCTTGCAGCCGGGAGATCGCCTGCGAGAGCCTTCACCTGTGCGAGCGAGCCTGCGATGTTTGCGCGATCGGCGTCGGAGAGGTCCGCCCGACTAACGAGCGCTTCGAGCCGTGGCACCGCCTCGAAGCGGCCCTGCTGGTACATCACGACGCCGAAGCGCCATGCAACTTCGACTTGGAAGGCAAGATCCTCGCCGCTGCGATCAAGCGCTGATTCGTAGAGCTTTTCAGCGCTTTCGACTCGTCCGTGCGACTCCTCGATCGCGGCACGCACAGCTAGCACGCCGGGCGTGAGGGCAAGCGATCCGCGCAACATCCGGACCGCGCGCTCTGCGACGTCGTAATGGCCGCTTTCGAGGAGACGAAAGTTCGCGCTTGCAAGCACCCGTGCGACATCGTCCGTTGCGTGGACTTCTAGGTACCGCTCAAGGGCGGCGGCCGGAAGGTCTGCTTTCTCGAGGACGCGGCCGGCCGAGAGGATCGCTTCGCGCAGCGCGTCTTCCCCTTCTAGTTCGATCTGCCGGCGCACGAAGTCGCGAAAGAGGTCGTGGAGCTGGTACACGCCTGTATCGAGCACCGTGACGAAAGCGACGCGCTCGCGCAGCGTCTCGATGATCGAGGCAGCGTTGTTAAAACCGGCGGCCGTCGCGAGCCGGTTTTCCATGCGCGGCAGGAAGACGACCGTGCGTAAGAACGTACGCATACGGTCGTCGAGCGAGTGCCAAACCTGCTCGGCCAAATACCGATATACCATCTCGCGGGTGCCGGCCGAAACCGTGCGTAGGTCGCTGGCGCGAACGGAGACGCGCAGTGCAAAAGTAAGCGCGGTCGGCCAACCGTCGACCAGATCGATGATCGCGGCCAGTTCTTCGTCGCGGACGGCTACTCGCGACGTGCGAGCGCTTTCGCGCGCTTCGTCGACCGTGAACCGAAGGTCGACGGCGTCGATCATAAGGTCGGAGTCACCGTAGGCGAGCCACGATGCAACCGGGAGCTCGAGCGGGCTTCGCGACGAGAGCAGCCACCGTGGGCCGTCGCGCGTTCGGTCGATGAGGACGGACAGGAACCGGGAGACTTCGCGATCGCCTTCGCCGACGTGCAGATCGTCGAGCGCGATGAGGGTATTCAGTGAGCGTACGTGCGTGGCTGCCCACGCGCCGAGGTCCCGGCCTGGGGTCTCGGACTCGCGCGCCCCGTCCAGCGCGGTCGCCAGTGAGCGGCGGAGTCCGGGGGCGATGTCTGCCAGCGCCTCCGCGAAACCGCGGACGAATGGGACCAGGGTCGTGGCGTCGGGGGGGACGTCATAGACGACCGAGGAGGGAACGGTCGCTAGGAACTGCCGCAGAGCAACCGACTTCCCGAAGCCGGCCGGGGCGATGATCGTGGTGATCCGATATTGGGCCGCGGTCGCAAGGCGCTCGAGAACGCGTGGGCGATCGATCGGACGGAAGACTCCGCCGACATTAGGACGACCGTCAGACGCTACACTCCGGATCACGACTGCTCTGCGAGGCTACTCCCAAATTGTGATCGGCACCTCGGTCTCGAGACAGGAGTACCGTTCAATTTTGTCCAGCTCTCGCCTGGCGGACCCGTACGCCAGGCCGGGCAGCTGGCCGGCGGTCAGACGCCGGCGCGATCGCGCGAGATCAGCCGGAGGAAGCGCCGGGGCGCGAAGGCGCTGTCGGCGTCCACCCGGCGGAAGGCCTCCTCGCGTATCTGGACGGCCAATTCCCGCCGCTGGCGCATTGCGGTCTCGAGCTCGCGGAAGGCGCGCTCGAACTCATCTCCTTCGAGTGCGGAGATCTGCCGCTTGAGGCGCTCGATGTCCTGACCGAGCTTCCCTTGCATCTCGACGCTGACGTCCCGCTCGACCTGTTGGATGCGGTTGAGGAGCTGATTCATCTCCTCGACCGTCGGCAGGCCGAAGGCGCCGCCGCGCACCGCCTCGCGCACCGTCCCGCCGGCAGCCGCGGCGGCCCGAGGCCGCGGCCGGTTCTCCTGACGTGGCGCGTCGAAATCGGGATAGAGTCGAATGATCGACTTGATGCGCTGGGGGCCCTTCGGCGATTGGAGGCCCTCGGCGATCCCCGCCATGATCAAACGCGACCGCAGCGCGGTGTCGTTGATGACGCGGAGATACTGTGAGTCGACGCCCAGCGGTCGACGGTTAGGTCCGAAGAAATCTTCGTCTCGCGCCAATGGAAGATTCTGGGCCTTCTCCCAAAGGGTGGCGCGAGCACCACGGGTGCCATTCATGTCGGGCGAACGGTTGCATCAAGATTTACGTGTTACCTGCGTCGTCTGCGTCACGCTCAACCGATTCCACGACAGTGATGAGTTGTTCACCCGCGACCAGACCGGTATCGTCCGCTGCCAAAACGGCGTCGCGCTCGTCGTCGATCGCTTCGCGCTTCGGGTCGTTGGTCGGTGAAGGAGTGCGCTCGCTGCTCATGACAGCCCTGTACCCGTTTGTGCATCGCCTGCTGTAGCTCGTTCACGTCTCGTTCGACGTTCGTCACCGTTGAGACGGCAGTTGTTACTAGCCACTCGTGCGCGGTGGACGGCCGCCGAGAAGCTCGCTTTTCTTGGTGGGCAGGTTGGTGAATTCATGCTGTCGGTAACCCCGGCGGCGGCGTAGGGAGCGGAACGGGACTCCCGGAAGGGCGGCGTCGATGAGAAAACTAGTTCTTGGCTTCGGCCTGCTCATGGCGGCGGGCGTTTGCGCGCCCGCGTTCGCCGACGCGCCGTTCAACTTCGATACTGCGCCGGGCCGGTTGCCGAAGGACGTCGTGCCGACGGACTACCAGGTCGCGATCGTGCCGCACATCGCCGCCAAGACGCTCAGTGGTCACGAGACGGTCACCCTACTGGTGCGAAAAGTGACCACCCGCATCGTCTTCAACACGCTCAACGAGACCCTGAGCGACGTGCGGCTGGACGGCACCCCCGTCGCCGCGGTCGACACCCAGAACGAGAAGCAACTCACGACGATCTCGCTGGCGCATCCGGCCACGGTCGGACGCCACACGCTCACGATGAGCTACACGGGAAAGCTGGAGACCGCGCCGCAAGGACTGTTCGTCCAACCCTACCGCACCCCGGCCGGCGCGAGCGGGACGATGCTTTCGACGCAGTTCGAGTCGACGGACGCGCGCCGCATGTTCCCGTGCTGGGACGAGCCGGCGTTTCGCTCGACCTTCACGCTGACGGCAACCGTGCCGGCCGCCTGGGCGGTCGTCTCCAACATGCCGGTGGCGACGCGCACCGTGCACGGCGCGACGGCGACGACGACGTTCGAACGCTCGCCGAAGATGCCGACGTACCTCGTCGAGTTCTCCGCCGGCGACCTGGCGCGCATCTCCGCGACCAGCGGTGGAACGAACTTCGGCGTGTGGGCGGTGCGCGGCCAAGAGCAGAGCGGAGCCTATGCGCTCGCCAATGCGCAGCAGATCCTCGCCGACTACAACGCCTACTTCGGCGTGAAGTACCCGCTGCCCAAGCTCGACTCGATCGCCGTTCCCGGCGGCTTCGAGGGCGCGATGGAGAACTGGGGCGCGATCACCTACAACGACCAGATCTTGCTGCTCCCGCCGAACTCGACGATGGGACGCCAGCAAGACGTGTTCTCGGTGCAGGCGCACGAGATGGCGCATCAGTGGAACGGCGACTTGGTGACGATGGGCTGGTGGGACGACCTCTGGCTCAACGAGAGCTTCGCGTCCTGGATGTCGGCGAAGGAGACCGACCTGCGCAATCCGACCTGGACCTGGTGGGAAGGGCAGGACGATGACAAGGAAGGTGCGATGGCGGCCGACGCGCGCAGCACCTCGCACGCGATCGAGCAGCACGTCACCGACGAGCTCCAGGCCGAAGCCGCGTTCGATCCGGAGATCACGTACAGCAAGGGCCAAGCGTTCCTGCGCATGCTGGAGGCGTATCTGGGCCCCGACACGTTCCGTGACGGCGTGCGCCGCTACATCAAGGCGCGCGCGTACTCGAATGCGACGAGCGCCGATCTGTGGAACGGCCTGAGCGCGGCGAGCGGCAAAGACGTGGCGAAGGTCGCAGCCGCGTGGACGACGCAGCCGGGTTTCCCGCTCGTCATGGTAGCGGCGAGCTGCGATGCGGCGGGGAACCGAACGATCACGCTCTCGCAGAAGCGCTTCCTACTGACCGGCAGCGATCCGGCCCACTTGCACTGGAGCGTTCCGATGGACGTTCGCTCCGGGAACGGCACGCCGGAGCAAGTGCTGCTCACGCAGGACGGGCAAACGGTCGCGGCGGGACGCTGCGACGAACCGCTGAGCGCGAATGCCGGCGACATCGGTTTCTACCGAGTGGCCTATGATGCGCAGACGCTGGCGGTGAATCAAAAGCACTTCGGGCAACTGCCGGACGCGGACAAGATCGCGATGCTCGACGATCAGTGGGCCTTGGTCCAGGCGAACCAGGCACCGCTCTCCTCGTACTTCGCGCTGGCGTCCTCGATGGGGACGGACTTCGATGCGCGAGCGTGGGAGCAGATCCTCAGTGCGATCGGTGTGATCGAGCGCGACGAGCGGGGGACAGCCGGCTACGACGCTTTCGTCGCCTACGCGCGCGGGCTGGTCATGCCGGTGTACAACACGCTCGGGTGGACGTCGCAGCCCGGCGAGACGCCCGCGAAAGGGCAGCTGCGGCGCGACGTGCTGCGCGCGCTCGGAAGCGTCGGTTATCAGCCCGTCGTCGACGAGGCTCGCAAGCGCTTCGCCGCCTTCGTCAAGGATCGCTCGGCGATCGATGCCGACGACCAGCAAATGATCTTGACGATCGTCGCGATCAACGCCGATCAAGCGACGTACGACCAGCTCGTCGCGGTTGCGAAGACGGCGCGCGAGCAGGCCGAGTTCCAGCGCTACTTCAGCCCGCTGTTCTTCGTCAAGGATCCCAAGCTGGCGCAGCAGTCGCTCCAACTTGTCATGTCGCCGGCCGTTCCGCCCCAGGCCGCCGCGTTCCGCATCCGGTTCATCGGCATGCTGTCCGAATACCACCCGGCCATGGCGTGGCAGTTCTTCACCACGCACTCGAGCGAGTTGCTCAGCTCGACGTCCGAGTTCGAGCGCATCCTGATTCTCGCACAATACGTCCCGCAGATGTTCTGGGATGCCGTGCCGCTCGATCAGATCGAGGCGTGGGTACGGGCACACGTCCCGGCGAGCACCTCCATCTATATCGCCCGCGGCATGGAGAGCGCGCGGTTCCAGTCCGATCTCAAAGCTCGGCTCGTCCCGGCGACCGATGCGTTCGTGAGCTCGACCAGCCGGAGCTGACCCGGTAGAAGGAAGGGATTCGGAGAGGAATCTCGAACGTATGTTCGAGATTCCTCTCATGTACGCTGTCCGCCAAATCCCCCTGTTCGCGTCGGCCGAGCTCCCGACAACCCTCGTCGGTGACCACGGCGACGTGACCTACGTTCCGGAGTTCCTCGACGCCTTGACCGCCGATGCGCTCGTGCGCGAGCTCAACGCCGACACGCTCTGGCGCGCCGACTCACGGATCATGTACGGCAAGCGCGTTCTGGTCCCGCGCGAGACCGCCGCGCGCGGCGAAGGAAAGCCGCAGCCCTGGACCCCGACGCTGCAAACGGTGCGCGAGCGGATCGAGGCGCACACCGGCACGACCTACGACTACGTGCACATCAACCGCTACCGCAACGGACACGACGCGGTCGCCTGGCACGGCGACCACGACGGCGAACGCGACGCGCGGCTGGTCGTGGCGTCGCTCTCGCTGGGCGCCATGCGCGCCTTCCAGTTGCGGCCGAAGAAGGACAGCGGGCTGCGGTACGATCCGATCACGGTCGAGGTCGCGCACGGCGATCTCATCGTGATGGCGGGCGATACGCAGCTCTATTGGGAACACCGCGTCCCGCGCGATTCGCGGGTGACCGGCGAACGCCTCAACCTGACGTTCCGACAGCACCGCGCGCGCGCC
>DATJRY010000002.1 GCA_035504415.1 Candidatus Sulfotelmatobacter sp.
CGATGTCGGATCGTCGCATCCTGGGGCTGTAGTAGGTCCCAAGGGTTGGGCTGTTCGCCCATTAAAGCGGTACGCGATCTGGGTTCAGAACGTCGTGAGACAGTTCGGTCCCTATCCGCCGTGGGCGTAGGAGATTTGAGGAGTGTCGACCCTAGTACGAGAGGACCGGGTTGAACGAACCGCTGGTGAACCGGTTGTCGTGCCAACGGCATAGCCGGGTAGCTACGTTCGGATCAGATAAACGCTGAAAGCATATAAGCGTGAAACTGACTCCAAGATGAGATCTCAATCTCGCAAGAGTGAAGGGTCGTGGGAGACTACCACGTTGATAGGCCGGAGGTGGAAGGCGAGCAATCGCTGGAGCTGACCGGTACTAATCGCCCGGACACTTATTAACAATATACGCCAAAAGAACGCATTGAGCGTTTGGCCATGGAAGTTCTTCTCTGTGCAGCTTTCGCACCGCGACTAGCCTCGAGCCTCGGCTCGGCGTCGCGGGGCGGATCAAGTTTCTGGCGATCATAGCGGCGGGGTTCCACCCGTTCCCATCCCGAACACGGCAGTTAAGCCCGCCAGCGCCGATGGTAGTCGGACCGCAGGGTCCCTCGAGAGTAGGACGTCGCCAGATTATCCGTCACGAACAGCCCGCCGATCGGCAACGATCGAGCGGGCTGTTCGCTTTTGCGGACCGCAGCGATGCGAGCGGCGCCTACTGTTGGAACTTCGTGCCGGCGTCGATCGGCGCGGAGCGCAGCGCGCCCTCTTCGAGGTTCCACTTGCGCAGCAGCCGGTCGTAGGTGCCGTCGCGCACGAGCGCGAGCAGCGCACCGCGGACGTCGTCGAGCAACGCGCGATTCGACTTCGCGACCGCTATGCCGAACGGCACGACGTCGAACGGGCGGCCGATCACCTCGTAGGCTTTGCCCTCACCGAGCGTGCGTGCCAAGTACGCGACCACCGGGTAGTCGGACAGGTGCGCGTCGGTCTTGCCGGCGGTGAACGCGGCGAGCGCCGCTTCGTCGGTCGGCGCGGTGACGAGCGCGATCGAGCCCAGGCCGATCTCGGCGCAGCGCGCGCTCTGCGCGCGGGCGGCCGTCTCGCCCGAGGTCCCGGCTTCGACGCTCACCCGGTGGCCGCACAGGCTGGCCAGATTCCACAAGTGCGCGGGGTTGCCGGCGCGCGTGAGGATCCCGGTACCGGAAAGGAAGTAGTCGACGAACGTGACCTGCGCTTCGCGCGTGCGGGTGTCGGAGAGCGCCGAGACGACCAAATCGAAGCGGCCGCGCTCGAGTCCCGGCAGCAGCGTCGAGAAGTCGTGGTTGGCGAAGTCGATGCGCTCGTGCAGACGCGCGCCCAGCGCTTGCGCGAGATCGTAGTCGAAGCCCTCGACCCGGCTGCTGCCGGCGGGGCGGAACTCGAGCGGGGCGTACGAGATGTCGGAGGCGACGCGCAGCGCGCCGGGCGGCGCGGCCACGACGACGGAGGTGAGGGCGAGCGTCGACGCCGCGGCGGCGACGACGGCGAGTAGGCGGCGGATCATCGAACGCTCACTACTCCACCGGCCCGGCGGCGGCCCGCCGAAACGAGCCACGTCCCGGCGGAGGGGGGGAGGACCGCTCCCCGCGAAGCCGACGGACGACATGCCCTCGTATTTTCTGATTCCGATTCTGCTCGTGATCTTGTCGGTCGGCATCGTCGCCCTGCTCTATTGGGGCGGCTTCGTCGAAGAGCGGCGCAACGGCCGCACCTAGATCGCCGTGACGGCGCCCACCGGGCGCCGCTTTCGTGCTCTCGGATACATGCGCCGTTCGATTGCGCCGCTCGCCCTCGCGCTGTGCGTGCTGCTGCCGCCGCCGGCGGTCTGGGCACGGCAACCCGTTCCCGCGCCGAGCGCATCGCCGGCGGTGACCGCCGCGCCCAGCGCGACGCCGGCGGCTCAGGTCGTCGCGGCCGACGCCGACGTCACCCTGCCCAACGGGATGCGGGTGATCGTCGTGGTCGATCGCTTGGCGCCGGTCGCGCTGACCGCGCTCGCGTACGGGGTCGGCTCGGCCGACGATACCGCGCCGGGGATCGCGCACGCGACGGAACACATGCTCTTTCGCGGTACGCAGGCGCTCAGCGCCCAGCAGCTGGCCGCGATCGAAGCGCGCATGGGCGCGGTCTACGACGCGTACACCGCCGAGCAGAGCACCGTCTATTGGTATCGCATCCCGGCCGCCTACGTGCCGGTCGCGCTCGCGATCGAGGCCGATCGCATGCGCGGCGCGCGCATCACCGAAGCCGACTGGTCGACCGAACGCGGCGCGATCGAGCAAGAGGTGCGCGCCTTCGAGGGCAACCCGATCGCCGGGCCGGCGCAAAAGCTGCGCGACGCGTTCTTCGCCGGCACGCCGTTCGCGCACACACCGATCGGGACGAAGCCGGCTTTCGACGCACTGCACGCCGACCAGATACGCGCTTTCTATCAGCGCTGGTACGTGCCGTCGAACGCGACCTTGATCGTCGCCGGCGACGTCGATCCGCACGACGTCGTGCGCCGGGCGCGGGCCGCGTTCGGCGCGATCGACGCGCCGCCCGTGCCGGCGCACGCCGCCTTCACCGTCCCGGATCTCGCCGTCGCGACGGTCAACGCGGACGTCGACTTTCCGCTGCCGCTGGCGGCGATCGGGTTTCGCTTTCCCGGTCGGCACGATCCGGACTACGCGGCGGCGCAGGTGCTCGCGGTCGCCTTGCAGTCCGCGCGCGGACCCTTCGGGACCCTCTCGACGAGCGGCAAGGTGCTGGCGGCGTTCCCGGTGGCAAGCGCGTTCCGCGAGCTCGGCGCGTTTGCCGTCTTCGCGATCCCGGCGCGCGGCGAGGGTGCGGCCCACGCGCTCTCGCTGGTGCAAGGGATCATCGACGCCTGTCGCGCCGGCGGCGTGCCGCCGGAACTGATCGAGGTTGCCAAAGCGCGGCTGTTGGCCGGCTTCGCGACGCGCGCCGCGTCGATCTCCGGGCTCGGGCTGAGCTGGCTCGACGCCGAGCAGGCCGGGACGACGCCGGCCGCGCTGGCGGCCGCCGTCGCGGCGGTGACGCCCGCCGACGTCGACGCCGCGCTGCGCAAGTACGTCGCACCGGGCCGCGCGGTGACGATGCAGCTGACGCCCAAACCGACCAAGAACGTCGCCGCGCCGGCATCCGGGCCGCTGACCGAACACGTCGGCGTCGAACCGGAAAGCGAACAGCGCCTGCCGGCCTGGGCGACCGCGGCGCTCGACGTTCCGCTCGTCCCCGCCACGTATCACGAGGAGGCGGCGGTGTTCGGGCGGCTCCCGAACGGCGTCCGCTATGCGATCCGCCGCGAGACGAGCGCGCCGGCCGTCATCGTCAAGGGCATCGTCCGAACCGCGCCGGCGCTCTACGAGCCGCGCGGCAAGGACGGCGTGCAGCAAGTCGTCGACACGCTGCTGGGCTGGGGCACGCAGACGTTGACGCTCGATCAATACCAACGCGCCTACGACGCGTTGGCGGCGAACTGGCACGTCGGGTTCAGCTTCTCGCTCGGCGTGCGCTCGGAAGACCTCGAGCGTGGCCTGGGACTCCTCGCCGACGGGTTGCTGCACCCCTCGTTCGCGCCGGACGCGTTCGTGGTCGCGAAGAGCACCCTCGCGCAGTCGGTCGCGGCAGCGGACGGCATGCCGAGCGCGCTGGCGGCGGACGCGGAACGGAAAGCGATGTACGGGCCGAGCGATCCGCGCCGGCGCGTCGCGACCGATGCGACCGTCGCCGCGATCACGCTCGATGACGTGCGGAAGTACTACCGGTTCGCGTGCCGGCCCGACGTCACCGCGATCGTCGTCGTTGGCGACGTCGATCCGAAGCGCGTTGCCGCGGCGTTGCGCGCGGCGTTCGGCGGCTGGCGTGCGAACGGACCGCCGCCCAGCTTCCGCTACCCCGTGCCCAAGGAGCGGCGCGCCACCTCGCTGACGGTGAAGTCGGCGACCGCGACGCAGTCGCAGGTGACGCTGCGCCAGACGATCCCGCTGCGCGTCGACGATCCCGACTACGTCCCGCTGCTGCTGGCCAACACGATCCTCTCGGGCGAAGGGATGGGGTCGCTCTTGATGCGCGAGCTGCGCACGCGCAAGGGCTACGTCTACGACGTGAGCTCGTCGCTGACGGTCGATCAGAGCGGCGGTACGTTCACGCTGAGCTACGCCAGCGATCCGAGGGACGCGCAAGCGGCGAACGCGTCCGCGCTGGCCGTGCTGCGCCGCCTGCGCGAGCATCCGCTGCCGCTCGACGACCTCCAGCGCGCGAAGGCGCTCTTGCTGGCGCAGCGGATCTTGCCGCTCGACAGTTTCGAAGGCGTCGCCGACGACATGCTGGCCGGCGCCGACGGCGGCTTGGACCAAGGGACGGCGTGGTACTGGCGCGCGCTGTTGCGCGTGACCCCGGCCCAGCTGCAGCACGCGATGCGCCGCATCGACCCGGACCGTTTCGTGCGGCTCACCGTGCAGCCCGGCTAAAGAAGAAGGGCGCCCGCGCGGGCGCCCTTCGGTGTTGCGTGCGGCTCGCGCCGTTTACGCGACGTGTGCCGGGGCGAGGTCGTGCTCTTCGAGGATCATGCCCGGCGAGATGATGTGCTTGTTGAGACCGAGCGTCGACGGATCGATCCCCAACGCCAGCCCGACCAGCTGCGGCAGGTGGAAGATCGGCAGATCGGTGCGGCCCCAGCGCGCGACCGAGTCGGCCTGGTAGCCGTCGAGCGCGAGGTGGCAGAGCGGGCACGGCGTGATCACCGCTTCCGCACCCTGGTCCTTGGCCATGCGCATGTTCTGGCCGACCATGTTGGCCGCGATGCCGTCCTTCTCGAGCTGGACGTGGAAACCGCAGCAGCGCGTCTTGCCCGCGTAGTCGACGGCTTCGCCGCCCAGCGCGACGATCAGGTCTTCGAGCGAGTGCGGGTTGCGCGCCGACTCCCAGCCGTTGACCGACTCGGGGCGGATGATGTGGCAGCCGTAGAACGGCGCGACCTTGAGGCCGTTGAGCGGGTTGACGACCATCTTCTTGAGCTCGTCCAGGCCGATATCGTCGATCAGCAGCCACAGCAGGTGCCGGACCGTGACCGAGCCGTCGTACTTCGCGCCGAACTTGCCCAGGATCGCGTTGGCCTGACCCATGCGGCCTTCGTCCTCGAGCAGCTCCTTGTTGGCCGCGCGCATGTGGCCGGTGCAGGTCGAGCAGATCGTGATCACGTCGTCCAGGCCGAGCGCTTCGGCCTGCGCGTACGTGCGCGCGTTGAGGACGCGCGCGATGTCGCGGTTGGTGTCGTTGAGCACCGAGGCGCCGCAGCACGAAGCGGCGGTCAGCTCGACGAGCTCGATGCCCAGCCGGTCGGCCAGGAGCATGGTCGAGTTGAACAGCTCCTTGCACGACTCTTTGGCGACGCAGCCCGGGAAGAACCCGTACTTGCGCATCTGGGCGGACTTCGATTTGCCGCGAATCTGCGGCTTCTCCATCACTGCAGTCATGTCAGAGCGTCGGGGCCTCCAGGGTGTCGAAAATGGTCCGGATCTCGTCGACCTTCGGAACGGGCTTGAGGAACAGCGGCGGCATCTTGCCCGCCAACGCGAGCCGCATCCCGAACGGCGCGGTCTTGAACAAGCCGACGATATTGAAGCGACCGACGGTGCCTTGGATGACCTCGGTCTCGTGCAGCATGCCGGTCTGTTTGACCGTCTTCGCGACCACCAGCGCGTGGCGGGGGCCGGGCGCGTCGGTCAGGCCTTCCTCGATCGTCGCGCGCTTGACGGCGATGATGTCGTCGTGCGGGTCGACGTGCTTGGGACAGTACGAGCACGCGTAGCAGTGCGCGCACAGCCACAAGTAGTCGTCGCTGATCTGCGCCGCGCGCTCCTTGCGCTTGGAGTCACGGACGTCTTCGATGAAGCGGTACGCGTACGCGATCGCGGCGGGGCCGGCGAACGACGGGTCGACCGAGACGACCGGGCAGAGCGCGTAGCAGGTCGCGCACATCACGCAGTTCGCGACGGCGACCAGCTTGTGCATGTCTTCCGGCGAGACGCGGCGCTCGCGCTCGTGGTCCTCGTCGCGATCGGCCGGCTGCAAGTACGGCTTGAGGCGCGTGTACTTGTCCCAGAACGGATCCATGTGGACCACCAGGTCCTTCATGGGCTGGAAGTTCGGCATCGGATCGACTTGGACGCTGCGGTCGGCCTTGAGCACCGACTTGACCGGCGTCTTGCACGCCAGGCCGGTCGTGCCGTTGATGTTCATCGAGCACGAGCCGCAGATCGCCGACCGGCACGAGCGCCGGAAGGAGATCGAGCCGTCGATCTCCGCCTTGGCGTGCTCGAGGGCGTCGAGCACGGTCACCGTGTCGGGCAGATCGGTGATCTCGACCCGGTCGCGGTGCGGAACCTCGTCGGTCGCCTGGTCGTACCGGAAAATGTCTAAGGTATAGGCCATGATCTAATAGCTCCGGACCGCGGGCTGCCACTTGGTGATCGTCACCTTGCGGCCGTAGTCGGGCTCGGGGTCGGTGGTAGCTCCCTTGTACCGCATGAGCGTGTGGACCATCCACTTTTCGTCGTCGCGGTCGGGAAAGTCGGTGCGCGCCTGCGCGCCGCGCGACTCTTGGCGGTTGAGCGCGCCGAGCATGATCGGCTGCGCGATGTCGGCCAAGAACTCGGTCTCCAGCAGGTTGACCAAGTCCGTGTTGAACGTCTTGGACTTGTCCTGAACGGTCATCGTCGTCGCCGCTTGGCGCGCGGCGCGCAGCCCGTCCATGCCGGCCTTCAGGTCCGCTTCGTTGCGGAAGATGAAGGCGTGCTCGCTCATCGCCTCGTTGACGGCCTGGCGCACGTGGCTGTGGCGTTCGCCGCCGCTGCGCGCGAGGATGCCGGCGATGCGGTCCTTTTCGCTCGCGAGGGTCTTCTCGCCGGGCTTGACCGCGGGGACGTTCTTGATGTAGTCGATCGCGTGCTGCGCGGAGCGCGCACCGAAGACGATCGTCTCGAGCAGCGAGTTGCCGCCCAGGCGGTTGGCGCCGTGCACGGAGACGCAGGCGCACTCGCCGGCGGCGTAGACGCCCGGAATGCGGGTCGCGCCGAACTTGTCGGTCTCGATCCCGCCCATCGCGTAGTGCATGCCGGGGAGGATCGGGATCGGCGTGTCGATCGCGTCCTTGCCGGTCGCGTCCAGCGCCAGCTCGCGGATCTGCGGCAGCCGCTCGAGGATCTTCTCGCGGCCCAGGTGACGCAGGTCGAGCAGCACGCAGCCGTCGATGCCGCGGCCTTCGAGGATCTCGGTCCACTCGGCACGGCTGACGACGTCGCGCGAGGCCAGCTCGCCCTTGTTCGGGGCGTATTTGAACATGAACCGCTCGCCCTCGGAGTTGAGCAGGTACGCACCCTCACCGCGCGCCGCTTCCGAGAGCAGCACGCCGTTCTCTTTGAGCGAGGTGGGGTGGAACTGGACGAACTCCATGTCCATCAGCGGGATGCCGGCGCGATACGCGATCGCCATCCCGTCGCCGGTCGACGCGTAGCCGTTGGTCGTCTTGCGGTAGACGCGGCCCAGGCCCCCGGTCGCGAAGATGGTCGCCTTGGCGGTCACCAGCTCGAGCTCGCCCGAGCGCATGTTGTAGGCGACGACGCCGGTGCCGATCCCGTCCTCGACCGCCAGGGCGGTCGCGAAGTACTCCTCGTACACCTTGACGCCGAAGCGCTCCAGCTGCTCCCACAGCGTGTGCAGGATGACCAGACCGGTGACGTCGGCCGAGTAGCAGGTGCGGGGCGAGCCGGCGCCGCCGAAGGGGCGCTGCGCGATGCGGCCGTCGGGCATGCGCGAGAAGATGCAGCCGCGGTGCTCGAGCCAGATGATCTGGCGCGGTGCGTCGTCGGCCATGGCCTCGATCGCGTCCTGGTCGCCCAGGTAGTCCGACCCCTTCGCGCAGTCGAAGGCGTGGTTCTCCGGCGAGTCGTCCTCACGGTTGCCCAGGGCGGCGTTGATGCCGCCTTGGGCCGCGCCGGAATGGCTGCGGACCGGGTGCATCTTGGAGACGATCGCGACGTCGGCCCCGCGCTCCGCAGCCTCGACGGCCGCGCGCATGCCTGCCAGACCCCCGCCGATCACGACGATGTCGTGCTTGATCACGTGTGTGTTTGCGCCCCTCGCATGTGGGTTGTGCTTCGAACCTACTTTATACGGAAACCGATTTCCCGACGCACCACCTTCGTCGCACGGTCGGTTCCCCATTTTAACGGCACGTAGTTAAACGGCGCTCCGTCCCGGACTCCGCGCCCCCCACCGCTTCGCGGCGGGTCCCCCCCGACGCCCGAGCCCGGGGGCGTGAGGGTGGGGCGGGATTCCCCGAGGGGGCTCGGATTGGACGTTACCTTAGGCGGGTTCGGGGGCGAAGCGGAAGCGGTTCTTGCCGGCCAGCTTGGCCTCGTAGAGCGCCCGGTCGGCGGCGGCGAACAGGGTGGTGGCGTCGGCGCCGTGGCGCGGGAAGAGCGCGATCCCGGCCGAGCAGTGCAGCTCGGAGCGGTCCATGGCGGCGTAGATGCGGCGCAGGATGGCCTCGGTCGCGATCCGGTCGGTCTGGGCCATGACCAGCACGAACTCGTCGCCGGCGTAGCGGGCCACGATGTCCCCGCGCCGGGCGTTGGCCCGCAGGATCTCGGCGAACGAGCGCAAGGCCTCGTCGCCGGCATGGTGGCCGAGCCCGTCGTTGATCTTCTTGAGGTCGTCCAGGTCGAGAACCAGGAAGGCCAGCGGCGCACCGTAGCGCTCGGCGTTGTGGAGCTCGCGCTCCATCAGCTCGTTGAGGGCGCGCCGGTTGGCCAGGCCCGTCAGCGGGTCGGTCGAGGCCAGCCGTTGGGTCTCCTCGAGGAGCCGCTTCGTCTCGCTGTAGAGGCGGGCGTTCTCCATCGCGATGGCCGCCTGGGCGGCGAAATCCCACAGCAGCTGGACGTTGGTCTCGCTGATCGCCGAGTCCGGCGGACGGTCGACGTAGAGGATGCCGCGGACGGTGTTGCGGCTGATCAGCGGGACCATGCAGTAGATCCCCTCGGCGTCGTCGA
The DNA here is from genome assembly GCA_035504415.1 of Candidatus Sulfotelmatobacter sp. Classification (NCBI taxonomy): domain Bacteria; kingdom Pseudomonadati; phylum Acidobacteriota; class Terriglobia; order Terriglobales; family Candidatus Korobacteraceae; genus Candidatus Sulfotelmatobacter; species Candidatus Sulfotelmatobacter sp. The sequence continues at coordinate 9,093 of DATJRY010000002.1, forward strand.
GCGGGCTGTCGTCCTCCTCGGCCGCGCCCTCCTTGAGCTCCAGCGTGCCGGCGACCATCGAGGCGAAGGCCGGCGTCCGGCGCAGGGCGTCGGGGTCGGGGCTGTGGACGACCGTGCCGCCGGGGTCGGTCTCCAGCCGCCGGCTGGGGACGCCGTCGCGTACCTCGAACAGAACCACCCGGCCGAAGTGGAGCGCCTCGTGGACGCCGCGCAACACCATCGCGAGGATGTCGTCGATCTCCAACGTGGAGTTCATGCTCGAGAAGACCTGCTGCAAGACGAAGAGCCCAGAGTTCTGCTGGGCGAATTCGTCGCGCTCGAGCTCGAGCGAGGAAACACGACGACGGAGCAGCGCGATCTCCTCGCGGAGCGCGATCAGCTCTTCGGTCGCCATGTCCAGCGGTAAGACGGGGACGGGAACTTCCACGTACGGTCCGGGGTTGACGCTCGCAGGGTACCGCTACCGTTCTCAGGTATCAGGTGGGTTTCCCGCGCCCGGCCGTCGGTCAAGGTAAGCTTTTCGTTGAGTTCGTTCGTCCATCTGCACGTGCACAGCGAGTATTCGTTGCTCGACGGCGCTTGCCGCGTCGACCAGCTGTGTCGGCGCACGGCCGAGGACGGTGCTCCGGGCATCGCGCTGACCGACCACGGCGTGATGTTCGGCGCGGTCGAGTTCCACGACACGGCCAAGAAGAAGTACGGTCTCACGCCGATCATCGGCTGCGAGGCCTACATCGCGCCGCGCGGCCGTTTCGACCGTACGGTACGGGACGAAGCGCACATCACGCTGCTGGCCGCAAGTGACGTCGGTTACAAAAATCTCACCACGCTGATCTCGAAAGGCTTCCTCGAGGGGTACTATTACAAGCCGCGGATCGACATGGAGTTGCTCGAGAAGCACAACGAGGGGCTCATCGTCCTCTCCGGCTGCATGTCCTCGCTGGTCTCAGCGCCGCTGCTCAAGAACGACTACGAGACGGCCAAGAAGAACGCCAAGATGTTCGCCGACATCTTCGGCGACCGGTTCTACGTCGAGATCATGCGGCACGGGATGCCCGAGGAGGACGCGATCAACGCCGGCCTGATCAAGCTGGCGAGAGAGGCGAGCTACCCGCTCGTCGCGACCAACGACTCCCATTACCTGGCGCGCGAGGACGCGCAGGCGCACGACGTGCTGCTGTGCATCGGCACCGGCAAGACCGTCGCCGACACCAGCCGGATGAAGTTCTTCTCGGACCAGTTCTACGTCAAGAGCGCCGAGGAGATGCGCGAGCTGTTCGCCGACGTCCCCGATGCGTGCGACAACACGCTCGAGATCGTCAAGCGCATCGACATCACCATCCCCGAGAAGGTCTTCTATCTGCCGGACTACCCCGTGCCGAGAAGCGCGGCGGAGGACGTGGCCGGCGTGCTCGCGCAGGCGGCGCCGGGCACGCTGCCCTCGGACGTCGACGCGGCGCGCGAAGTCGGCATGAGCGCGGAAGACTATCTGCGCCTGGTCTGCGAGCAGGGCATGATCGCGCGCTACGGCGAGCGCGCGAGGACCGACGCCGCGCTGCGCGAGCGGTTCGAGTACGAGCTCGGCATCATCAACACGATGGGCTTCGCGTCGTACTTCCTCATCGTGTGGGACTTCATCAAGTACGCGCGCGATCAGGACATCCCGGTCGGTCCGGGCCGCGGCTCGGCGGTCGGTTCGGTCGTGTCCTACGCGCTGGGGATCACCGATCTCGACCCGATCAAGTTCGGGTTGATCTTCGAGCGCTTCCTCAACCCCGAGCGCATCTCGATGCCGGATATCGACACGGACTTCTGCGTGGAACGCCGCGACGAAGTCATCAAGTACGTCATCGAGAAGTACGGCAAGGACCGCGTCGCGCAGATCGTCACCTTCGGGACGATGGCGGCGCGGGCCGCCATCCGCGACGCGGGCCGCGCGCTGGGCGTGCCGCTGCCGGACGTCGACCGGGTCGCGAAGCTCGTGCCCTCGGGGCCGAACGGCCTGACCATCCCGGCCGCCCTGGAGCAGATCCCGGAGCTGGGCGCGCTCTACCGCCAGGATCCGCAGATTCGCAAGCTGCTCGACACGGCGACGTCGATCGAGGGGCTGGCCCGCAACGCCTCGACCCATGCCGCCGGCGTCGTCATCTCGAAGAACCCGCTGACGGATCACGTCCCGCTGGTGAAGATCGGCGAGGACGGCGTGAACACGCAGTACGAGATGTCGATGGTCGAGCGCATCGGCTTGCTCAAGATGGACTTCTTGGGCCTGCGCAACCTGACCGTGATGAAGGCGGCCGCCGACGAGATTCGCCGCACGGTCAATCCGCAGTTCGACCTCGCGACGATTCCCGACGACGACCAGCGGACGTACCAGATGCTCGGCCGCGGCGAGACGCTGGGCGTCTTCCAAATGGAATCCGAGGGCATGATCCGGGTCTGCGTCGACCTCAAGCCCTCGCGTCTGGAAGACATCATCGCGCTCGTCGCGCTGTACCGTCCGGGACCGATGGAGTGGATCCCGGACTACATCGCGGGCAAGCACGGCCGCGTCCAAGCCAAGTACCTGCACCCGAAATTGGAAGCGATTCTGGCGGACACGTACTCCGTGTGTCTGTACCAGGAGCAGGTGATGCAGATCGCGCGCGACTTGGCGGGCTTCTCGATGGGGCAGGCCGACGAGCTGCGCAAGGTGGTCGGGAAGAAACAGAAGGACAAGATCCCGTACTACAAAGAGAAGTTCGTCGCCGGCTGCGCCGAGAACGACGTCGAGGGCGAGCTCGCCGAGAAGATCTTCGCGTTCATCGAGCCGTTCGCGGGCTACGGGTTCAACAAGGCGCACGCGACGGCGTACGGGTGGATCGCCTATCAGACGGCGTACCTGAAAGCCAACTACCCGCTGCAGTACTTTGCGGCGTTGATGTCCTCGGTGCGCGACAAGACCGACAAGCTGGTCGAGTACATCGAAGAGGCGAAGAAGCTCGGCATCCCGGTGCTCCCGCCGGACGTCAACGCCTCGCTGGTCGACTTCGCGGTCGTCGGCGAGTCGATCCGCTTCGGCTTGGCGGCCGTCAAGGGCGTCGGCGAGGGTGCGGTGCTGGCGATCCTCGCCGCGCGCGAACAGGGCGGCGCCTTCGCCGACCTCTTCGATCTGGTGCAACGGGTCGACGTGCGGGCGGCGAACCGCAAAGTCTACGAAGCGCTGATCAAGTGCGGCGCGCTCGACCAGCTGCCGGGCAACCGCGCGCAACTGCTCGACGCGCTCGACGCGGCGATGGACGCCGCCTCGCGTGAGGCGCGCGACCGCGAGCTGGGCCAGGCCTCGCTGTTCGGGATGATCGAGGAGCCGCACCCGGCCCTCAAGCCCTCGCTGCGCCCGCTGCCGGCGCCCTCGACGATGGAGGCGCTGGGCTGGGAGAAGGAGACGCTGGGCATCTTCGTCTCCGGGCACCCGCTGGCCGACGTCACCGAGGCGCTGGCGCGCACCGGCGCGATTCCGGTGCGCGAGCTGCGCAACCTCGAGGACGACGCGCCGGTGAAGATCGCCGGCCTGGTCACCGCGGTGCGCCGCACGCTGACCAAGGCGCAGATGCAGATGCTGATCGCGACGGTCGAGGACACGACCGGGGCCGTCGAGTGCGTCGTCTTCCCCAAGCAGTACGGCGATCTGCAGGCGAAGTTCGAGGAAGACCGCATCGTCGTCATCACCGGCCGGCTGCGCTTGCGCGAGCGGCGCGGCGGTGCGACGCCGGGTGAGGAAGCACCGGTCGACCTCAACGTCTCGGTCAACGACGTGCAGCTGTTCGATCGCAACGCCGTGCGCGCGGCCGCGCCGCCGGAAGGCTGGCACGTGACGATCAACTCGCGCGATCAGATCGACGATCTGGCGACGCTGCTCTCGGAGTGGAGCGGGACGACGCCGCTGGTGCTGCACATCAACGGCTCGACGGTGCAACGGCAGGTCGCCGGCGACCGCCGGGTCGCGCAACGCCTGGCCGCCATCGTCGGCGGCGCGAACGTTCGCGAAGGGCCGCCGTGAGGCTGCCGGCCGGGGTTCGCGACTGGTTGCCGCACGAGCTGGCGCGCAAGCGCGAGGTCGAGTGGCAGATGCGCGCGGTCTTCGGCCGCTGGGCGTACGAAGAGGTCCAGACGCCGATGATCGAGCGCTACGACGTGCTCGAGCGCGGACTGGGCGAGGAGACGGCCGAGCTGCTGTTCCAGTTCAACGACCGGCGCTCGACCGCGCTGGCGCTGCGCCCGGAGATGACGACGCCGATCGCGCGGCTGGTCTCGACCCGCATGCGCGAGCAGCCCTTGCCGTTGCGGCTGGCCTACGTCGCGCCGGTGTTCCGCTATTACGAGCAGCCGCAAGAAGGCCGGATGCGCGAGCTGACGCAGGCCGGTGCCGAGCTGATCGGCGCGGCCGGCGTCGACGCCGACGCCGAGACGCTGTTCATGGCCATCGAGGCGATGGACGAGATCGGCCTGCGCGACGCGCGCTTCGACATCAACGACGCGCGCGTCATCGACGGGCTGCTGGACGGCGTCGGGCTCGACGGTGCGGCGGCACACCAGGCGAAACAGGCTCTGCGGCGGCGCAATCTGGTGGCGTTGGCGGGGTTCGAGCGGCCGGCGCTGCTCGAGTTCGGGCTGCGCCGCGGCGGGCGCGAGACGATCGACGCCGCGCGCGCCGTCTGTCGAACCGCCGAGTCGCTGGCCGCGCTCGACGATCTCGCGACGTTGCTGCAGCGCGCCGAGCTGCTCGGCTACGCCGGCCGCGTCCACGTCGACTTCTCGCTCTTGCGCGACCTCGAGTACTACACCGGACTGCAGTTCGAAGGTTACGTCGAGGAGATCGGCTTCGCGCTGTGCGGCGGCGGCCGCTACGACTCGCTCTTGCCCAAGCTCGGCTTCGAGGTTCCGGCCGTCGGCTGGACGGCCGGCGTCGAGCGGCTGCTGATCGCGCTGGAACGGCGCGGCAAGCACGTGGCGCGCCGCCGCCATCGCATCGACGTGCTGGTGGCCGGATCCGACGTGGTCGCGGCGCGCGAGCGCGACGCCGGCAACGTCGTGCGCTACGCCGGCTCGCAGCTCAGCGACGCCGAGCTGGTGGAGGAGGCGCGCGCGTACGGTATCCCGCGCGTGCTGATCGCGCGCAACGGCAACGTGCGCGAGGTGCGCGTCGGCCCGCGCACCGACGAGCTGCCGCTGCCGCGCACCCCCTCGAACTGGGACGCGCGCTGATGCTCGCCGTCGAGCCGCTGACGATCGCCGTCCCCAAAGGCGCGCTCTACCCCGACGCGGCCGCGCGCTTGCGCGCCGCCGGCATCGACGTCCCCGACGACGTCGGGCGCAAGCTGACGATCACGACCTCGGACGGTACGACGCTGCTCTTGCTGCGGCCGAGCGACGTCCCCGCCTACGTCGAGTTCGGCTCGGCCGACTGCGGCATCGTCGGCAAGGACGTGCTCTGGGAGACCGACCGCAACGTCGCCGAGCTCGCCGATCTGGGCTTCGGCTACTGCCGGCTCGTCGTCGCCGGGCGCCGCATCGACCGCTATCACGAAGGCGCGCCGCTGCCGACGTTTCTGCGCGTCGCGACGAAGTTCACCCGTTCCGCCGAAACGTTCTTCGCCGAGCGCGATCTGCCGGTCGAGCTGATCCCGCTGCACGGCTCGGTCGAGCTGAGCCCGCTGGTCGGCCTGGCGGATTTGATCGTCGACCTGGTCGCGACCGGCACGACGCTGCGCGAGCACGACTTGGTGATCGTCGAGCAGATCGCGGAGAGCACGGCGCGCTTCGTCGTCAACCCGGTCCGTTTCCGCACCAAGTACGCCGCCATCACGACCCTGCTCGGACGGCTCTCGGCGATCCCGGCGTGAGCGACGTCGTCGCCTTCGGCCCGCATGTGCGGCTGGAGCGCGACGGCGCGGTCGCGACGATCGTGCTCGACCGGCCGGAACGGCGCAACGCCGTCGACCGTCCCGTCGCGGACGCGCTGCGCGCCGCCTTCGAGACGTTCGAGGCCGACCCGGCGCTGCGCGTCGCGGTCCTGTGGGGCGCGGGCGGAACGTTTTGCGCCGGAGCCGACTTGACCGCGATGGACGATCCCGCACGGCGCAACGCGGTCGAGCCGGACGGCGCGGGACCGGGGCCGATGGGGCCGACGCGCATGGTCTTCGCCAAACCCGTCATCGCGGCCGTCGCCGGCTACGCGGTCGCCGGCGGTCTCGAGCTGGCGCTGATGTGCGATCTGCGCGTCGTCGAGGACGACGCGACCTTCGGCGTGTTCTGCCGCCGCTGGGGCGTGCCGCTGATCGACGGCGGCACCGTCCGATTGCCGCGCCTGATCGGTCAGAGCCGCGCGCTCGACATGATCCTGACCGGGCGCTCCGTCGGCGCGGCCGAGGCGCTGCAGTTCGGCCTGGCCAACCGGGTCGTGCCGACCGGCGCCGCGCGCGCCCACGCCGAAACGCTGGCGCGCGAGCTGGCCGCGCTGCCGCAGTCGTGCATGCTGACCGACCGGCGCTCCGCCTACGCGGGCTGGGACCTCGCGACGGACGCCGCCTTGCGTGCCGAGGGACGCAGCGGTTACCCGGTCGTGTTCGCCGAAGGAATCGGCGGCGCGGCGCGCTTTGCGGGGGGCGCAGGCCGGCACGGCCGCCCCGAGGAGTGACGATGATCGGACCGACCTACCGCGAGCTCATCGTGCGCGGTGCCGAGCAACACGGGGACCGCGTCGCCGTGTGCGTCGGGGAGACGACGCTGAGCTTCGCCGAGGTCGACGATCTGAGCACCCGCTACGCGAACGCGCTGCTGGGCGCCGGGATCGCGCCGCGCGCGCGGGTGGCGCTGCTGATCAACAACTCGCTGCTCAGCGTTCCGGTCGACTTCGCCTGCGTCAAAGCCAACCTCAACCGCGTCCCGCTCAACGCGCGCCTCTCGCTCGACGAGCACGCCCGCATGCTGGTCGAGACGCGGGCCGAAGTGCTCTTGCACGGCCCCGACTTGCGCGAGCGCGCGCTCGAGCTGGCCGACCGCATCCCGGGCTTGCGCCGCATCCCGCTCGTCGCTGCCGAAAACGAAGAGGTCGCCTCGCTCGCGCGCCTCGGCCGCACGGCGTCGCCGCGGCTGCCCGCGCTCGACGTACGGCCCGACGACGTCATCATCACCCTGTTCACCTCGGGAACGACCGGGACGCTCAAAGCCGCCCAGCACACGCAGGCGTCGTACGCCGCGATCTGCCGCAACGTGCTGCTCAACCTGATCGCTGTGCGACCCGACGACGTCATGCTGCACGCGGCCTCGTTGCTCCACGCCAGCGGCGTGTTCGTGCTGCCGTTCTGGCTGCGCGGCGCGCGCACCGTCATCTTGCCGGGTTTCGAACCGGCCGGCTACCTCGACGCGCTCGAGCGCGAAGGCGCGACCACGATCAACCTCGTGCCGACGATGCTGCAGCTGCTCTTGGCCGAGCCCTCGATTTCCGGTCGCGACTTCTCGCGGCTGCGCGCGCTGATCTACGGCGCCTCGCCGATCCCGCGCCCGGTGCTCGAACGCGCGCTCGACGTCTTCGGGCGCACCGTGTTCTATCAGTACTACGGACAGACCGAAGCGCCGCTCTGCCTGACGGTGCTGCGGCCCGAGGATCACGTGCCGGCGCGGCTGGGTTCGTGCGGACGCCCGGCGATCGATGTCGAGCTGGCGCTGGTCGACGAAGCGGGCGCACCGGTCCGGCGCGGCGAGGCCGGCGAGATCGCGGTGCGCTGCCCCTCGATGATGGCCGGCTACTTCGAGGCGCCCGAGCTGGACGCGCAGATGCGCTTACCCGACGGCTGGCTGCGCACGCGCGACGTCGGCCGGTTCGACGGCGACGGATTCTTGTACTTGCTCGACCGCACGTCGGACATGATCGTGACCGGCGGCTACAACGTCTATCCGCGCGAGGTCGAGGACGTCTTGCTGGCGCACCCCGCGGTGCGCGAGTGCGCGGTCATCGGTCTGCCGGACGAGACCTGGGTCGAAGCCGTGACCGCGGTGGTCACCTTGCACGCCGACGGCGCCGCCGGCGCGGACGAGCTGATCGCGTTCTGCCGCGAACGCCTGGCGTCGTACAAGAAGCCGCAGCGCGTGCTGTTCGACCCGGCGATCCCCAAGACGGCGGTCGGCAAGCTCAGCCGCAAGGCGTTGCGCGAGCGCTACGGCCCGGTGCGCGCCTAAGGTGGGACGTTCCGTGCCGGACACGGAAGCGAAGCGGGTGAGCTTGGAGATCGTGAACGCTTCGGACCGCGAGGCGCTGGGCGGCTTGTTCGAGGGCGGGTGGAATCCGCCGCTGGCCGTCGTCTTCGCCGTGCGCGCGATTCTGGATGACGTCCGCCTGCGCGGCGACGTCGCCTTGCTCGAGTATACGCGCCGCTGGGACCACGCGCAGGCGGAGCTCGACGCGCTGCGCGTGGAGATTCCCTCGCGCAAGAACGCGCGCGCGCTCGTGCCGGAGCAGATCGCGACCGGCCTCGAGCTGGCGCGCGAGCGCATCGCGGACTTCCACGCGCGCCAGCTGCCGGCGCCGATCGACTATCACGTGCACGACATGACGCACTACGCGTACCTCTCGCGCCCGCTGGGCGCCGTCGGCGCGTACGTCCCCGGCGGCAGCGCCTCGCTGCCCTCGACCGTGCTGATGACCGTCGTGCCGGCCAAGGTCGCCGGCGTCGCGCGCGTCGTCGTCGTCACGCCGCCCCAGCGCGACGGCACGATCGATCCGGCCGTGCTCTACGCCTGCGCGCTGACCGGCGTCGACGAGCTGTACGCGGTCGGCGGCGCGCAGGCGATCGCCGCGCTGGCGTACGGCACCCCGACGATCGCGCCGGTCGACAAGATCGTCGGCCCGGGCAACGTCTACGTCACCGAAGCCAAGCGCCAGGTGTTCGGCGCCTGCGGGATCGACGGACTGGCGGGCCCCTCCGAGGTGCTGGTCGTCGCCGATGCCGGTGCGCGCGCCGAGCTGGTCGCGGGCGAGCTGGTCGCGCAAGCCGAGCACGATCCGCTGGCGCGCGTCGCCGTCGTCTCGCGCCACCGCCCGCTGCTGTTCGCCGTGATCGATCTGCTGCAGGGACCGTTCGGTCAGAAGAGCGGCCGCGACGCGATCGTCGCCAAGGTGTTGGCCGAGCGCACCTGGATCGTGCACGCGCTGCGCGACGAGGAGATCGTCGAGGTCATCGATCGCTTCGCGCCCGAGCACCTCTCGCTGATGGTCGCCGATCCGGCCGAATGGATCCCGAAGATCCGCCGCGCCGGCGCGATCTTCGTCGGCGAGCACACGCCGGTCGCGGCCGGCGACTACATCGCCGGGACGAACCACACGCTGCCGACCTCCGGTGCCGCGCGCTTCTCATCGGGCCTGCGGACGATCGACTACCAGCGCACGATGACGCTGGTCGAGAACAGCGCGCAGCGCATGCGCGACGACGCGCCGCTGCTGGCCGCGCTGGCCGACTTCGAGGGACTGCCCGCTCACGCGCGCACCGCCCGCTTGCGCGGCGGCTAACAAAACCGCTAGGCGCTCGCGTCCCGGGCGGGCGGCCGTGGTACGCTCGGGTCCATGCAGGCTCGTTTTTGCGTGGCGGCGCTGTTCCTCGCCGGTCTGACCCTCGCCGCGTGCAGCGGGCCCGGCGGCAACCGCGGCACGACGGTGCCGGTGCCCGCGGTGGGCGTGGTCGGCGCGACGGGGCCGACCCCGAGCCCCTCGCCCAGCCCCGTGCCGACGGCGACGACGGCGGCCATCGCGCCGGGCTCGACGCTGACCGCGGCCGGTGCGAACGGCGTCGTGTTCACGGTCGTCGTCGGCTCTCCGGCACCCAGCGGCGAAATGATGACGCTCGCCGCGGACACGACCGATTCGGCCGCCCTTTTCGCGCCGGCCAGCCCCGCGCCGGTCGATCGCATCGCGGTCACCGTCTCGCCGTCGGCGCTGACGATGACGGCAGTTTCGCAGTTGCTCTTGAGCCGAGATCCGGCCAGTTCCGCCGGCTACGGCTTCGTCCTGGGCAACGTGACGACGAGTCAGTCCATCATGGATTTCGACTTGCCCGGCAACGGCGGCGGCGCGCCGTCCGAGGAGTGGTGCGACACGCCGGTGTCGAGCCTGCAGTTGCAGCCCGGCAACCGCTATCTGCTCGTCCTCGTGCAAACGGAGTTCGCCTACCCGCAGTTCTGCACGTAGCGCACGCGGAATCGCCGCGCTCGGCGGCGAACACGTCTGCCCGATGGTGTCCTCGACGCGCATTCGCCTCGTCGCGCTGGACCTCGACGGAACGCTGATCGGAGAGGATCTCGTCGTGCGGCCGCGGGTCGCGGCGGCGGTCGCGGCGGCCCAAGCGGCCGGCGTCGCGGTGACGATCGTGACCGGCCGCATGTTCGCCGCGGCCAAGCCGTTCGCGCGGCAGCTGCACATCGCGGGGCCGATCGTCTGCTACCAGGGTGCCGCGATCTACGACGTCGCCACCGGCGCGACGCTGCGCGAGACGCCGGTCCGTTCCGACGTGACGCGTGAGGTGCTCGACTGGGCGCACGCGCACGGCGTCCACGCGCAGTGCTACGCCGACGACCGCCTGTACGTCGACGAGATCAACCGCTTCTCGCGCCGCTACACGGCGCTGGCGCGCGTGGAGCCGGTCTTGGTCCCCTCGCTGCGCGACGCGTTCGCGCAACGGCCGACGATCAAGATCGTGCTGGTCGACGAGCCGGCGCGCGCCGACGAGCATCTGGCGGCGCTGCACGCGCTGCTCGGCGAACGCGCATACCTTACGCGCAGCCACCCCGATTTCGTCGAGGTCGTCGATCCGGCCGTCGACAAGGGCAAAGCGCTGGCGTTCGTCGCGGCGCGCTTGGACGTGCCGCTCGACGCGACGCTGGCGGTCGGCGATTCGTGGAACGACGTTCCGCTGCTCGAAGCGGCCGCGGTCGGGGTCGCGATGGGCTCGGGTCCGCCCGAGCTGCTCGGGAAAGCCGATCACGTCGTCGCCGACGTCGCGCACGACGGCGTCGCCGAGGCGATCGAACGGTACGTCCTCGCGTGAAGGCGGCAACGCGTCAGCGACCGCGACTGACCGCCGTACGCCGCCGCAGACCCTCGGTCGTGGCGCGCGTGCGGCCGTTTCGCATCCTCGCGGTGGTGCTGGCCGTGCTGGCCGTCGTCGCCGGCGTCTATCTCGCCAACGCGCCGTTCTTCCGCGTCGCGCACGTCGGCGTCGACGTGCCGCTCGGTTCACCGGTCTCGGCGCAAGAGGTGCGCGCGGCGGCCGCCGTCGCGCCGGGCGCGAACGTGTGGCTGCTGCGGCCGGGCGCGATCGCGCGCCGCGTCGACGCGATCCCGTACGTCGAGCGCACCAGCGTGCACCGCGGGCAATTTCCGGCGCCGTTCGTCGAGCTGGCGGTCACGGTGCGGCGTCCGGCGTTCTGTCTGCGCGCCGGCGGCGGCGAGATGACGCTCGACGCGAGCGCGCGCGTGCTGCAAGCCGGCTGCGCGTCGGGCGCGCTGCCGCGCCTGACAGCCGGTCCGGCGAGCATTCCGGCGCCCGGCGCCACGGTGAGCGACCCGGCGATCGTGCGTCTCCTCGCCGACGCCGCGACGCTGGCTGACGCCGGGCTGTCGATGCGCAGCCTGGGCTGGGACCGCTGGGGCGGCCTGGAGGGCGTCGATGCCAGCGGGGTCGTCCTACTGCTCGGCGAGGACGGCGATCTGGCCGCCAAGGCCGCCCTGGTCGGCCCGGTCCGGGCCGGGATCGGGCATGCTCGGACCGTCCGGGCGATCGACCTGCGCGCGCCCGGTACGCCGGTCGTCGACTTCCGCTGATCTGTGGAATGTGTGCAGAGATTTCGTAGGTATCCGCGGACCCAGCCACAATATATGGTGGTGCAAGTGAAGGCGCACAGGGATGGCTAGGGGCGAGACGATCGCCGGCCTGGACATCGGCACGACGAAAACGTGTGCCGTCATCGCGACATCGGGTGCCGACGGTCTGGAGATCATCGGCATCGGCGAAGCGCCTTCGACGGGGATGAAGAAAGGGGTCGTGACCGACCTCGAGGAGACCGTCCGCGCGATCGAGGCCGCCACCGAGAAGGCCGAGCGGATGGCCGGCGTCCACGTCTCGCACGTCTACGTCGGCGTGACCGGCGAGCACATGCAGTCGACCAACAACCGTGGGGTCGTCGCGGTGACCGGAGACGACCGCGAGGTCATCGCCGCCGACGTCAAGCGCGTGGTCGACGCGTCGAAGATCATCAACCTGGCCGCCGACCGGCAGATCATCCACGCGCTGCCGCGGCACTACACGATCGACGGGCAGGACGGCGTCACCGACCCGGTCGGGATGAGCGGCGGCCGGCTCGAGGTCGACACGCACATCGTCACCGGCGGGGCGACCTTCATCGCCAACGTGCTCAAGTGCGTGCACCGCGCGGGGCTCGAGCCGGCGGCGATCGTGTTCGAGCCGCTGGCCTCGTCGGCGTCGACGCTGCTGCCGGAAGAGAAACAGGTCGGCGTCGTGCTGCTCGACATCGGCGGCGGGACCACCGACATCGCCGTGTACGCCGGCGGGGGCGTCGTGCACAGCGCGACGATCCCGGTCGGCGGCAACATCCTGACCAACGACATCGCGCTCGGCCTCAAGACGACCTTCGCCGAAGCGGAGAACGTCAAGCGCACCTACGGGTCGGGCGTCTTGCGCGCCGACGAGCCGGAACAAGCCTTCCAGGTCAAGACGCTCGACGGGCGCAGCACGCGCGAGGTGACGTCCTCGCAGCTGCGCGCGATCGTCCTGCCGCGCGTGCTCGAGATCCTGCGGTTGGCGAAGGCCAACGTCGTCGAGCACATCGCACGCGATCAGGTGCTCAGCGAGGTCGTGCTGACCGGAGGCGGTGCGCACCTGCGCGGCATCGAAACCACCGGCGCCGACGTGTTCGGGCTACCGGTCCGCATCGGCGTCCCGTCGACGATCGCCGGGCTGACGGACGCCGTCAAGCAGCCGGAGTACGCGACGGCCGTCGGGCTGGTGTTGTTCGGCCCGCGCGGCGAGCAGGCGCCGCACCTTTCCTCCCAGGGCGGCGGCGCGCTGGGCAAACTCTGGTCCTGGTTCACGTCGATCTGGAATTGACGAACCGCACGTGATTTCCGATGCTCCCACTCTTTCCGGAAGAGGAACACGCACCGATGGCTGACGCGAAACGTTTCGTCCCCGAGCACGCCGCGACGATCAAGGTGATCGGCCTGGGTGGCGGCGGCTGCAACGCCGTCAACCGCATGATCGACGCCGGTTTGACCGGCGTCGACTTCTACGCGATCAACACCGACGTTCAGGCCTTGCGTAACGCCAAGACGAACAACACGGTGCAGATCGGGAGCGGGCTCACGCGCGGCCTGGGTGCCGGCGCGAACCCCAACATCGGGCGCGAAGCGGCCGACGAGTCGCGCGAAGACCTGGCCATGATCCTCGACGGCGCCGACCTGGTGTTCATCACCGCCGGCATGGGCGGCGGCACCGGTACCGGCGCGGCGCCGGTGATCGCCGAGCTGGCACGCGAGTCCGGCGCGCTGACGGTCGCCGTCGTCACCAAGCCGTTCGCGTTCGAGGGCCGCAAGCGCATGCAGGCCGCCGAGCGCGGCATCGCCGACCTCGAGAGCAAGGTCGACACGCTGATCACGATCCCCAACGAACGCATCCTGCAGATCATCGAGAAGCGCACGCCGCTCAACGAGGCTTTCGGCTGCGCCGACGACATCTTGCGCCAGGGCATCCAAGGGATCAGCGATCTGATCACGCAGCCGGGACTCATCAACCTCGACTTCGCCGACGTCAAGACGATCATGACCGACGCCGGCTCGGCGATGATGGGGATCGGGGAGGGCTCGGGCGAGCACCGCGCCGCCGACGCCGCGCAGAAGGCGATCGCCTCGCCGCTGCTCGAGACCACCATCGAAGGCGCGCGCGGCGTGATCTTCAACATCACCGGTGGCCTGGATCTCTCGATGTACGAGGTCAACGAGGCGGCCGAGATGATCTCGCGCGCGGTCGACTCCGAAGCGCAGATCATCTTCGGCGCGTCGGTCGATCCCGAGCTGCAGGGCAAGGTGCGCGTCACCGTGCTGGCGGCCGGGTTCGGGAACCGCCCGCACCGCACCGCGAGCGGCAGCGGCTTCACCGCGGCGCCGATCGAGTTCGACAAGGTCGCGCCGGTCAACATGGACGACATCGAGGTCCCGGCGTTTCTGCGCTACCGCAGCTAATCGCGCCCGTGCGCGCGGCGCTGGAGCGACCGTGAATGGACGACCGCCAGCTGGTTCCGCGCTCGCTGGTGGTCGCCGGCGTCCTGCTGCTGGTGGTGCTGGCGGTCGGAACGGCGGGCTACGTCGGGCTCGAGAACTGGTCGGGCTTCGACGCGCTCTACATGACGGTTACGACGATCACCACGATCGGCGGCGGCGAGCCGCGCCCACTGGACCTGGCCGGCAAGTGGTGGACGATGATCGTCGTCGCCATCGGCTTCGGCGTGCTGACGTACACGCTGTTGGCGCTGATCGGCTTCGTCATCGAGGGCCGCTTGGGCGAGGCGGTCGAGCGGCGGCAGATGCGCTTGCGGGTGCGACGCATGCGTGATCATTTCGTGCTGTGCGGTTTCGGTCGCGTCGGGCGCGAGATCGCGCTCGCGCTGCGCACCGAGAAGATCCCGCTCGTCGTCATCGACAGCGACGAGCCCTCGCTGGAGCGCGCGAAGGCCGACGGCTTCGTCGTCGTGCACGGCAACGCCGCCGACGTGGCGACGCTGCGCGAGGCCGCGATCGACACCTCGCGCGGGTTGATCACCGCCGTCGACAGCGACGCCGACAACGTCTACGTCACGCTCTCCGCGCGCGTGCTGCGGCCCGACCTGTTCATCGTCGCGCGTGCCAACGCGGCGGACGCGGAGCCGAAGCTGCGGCTGGCCGGCGCGAACCGCATCGTCTCGCCCTACACGCTGGCGGGCCGGCGGCTGGCCAGCCTGGCCATGCGCCCGAGCGCGGTCGAGTTCGTCGATACCGTCCTCTCGACCGAGAACGACCAGCTGATGCTCGAGGACTTCCACCTCGGGGCCAACTCGCCGTGGATCGGCAAGCGGCTGGGCGACCTGGTGCCGGCCGACGGCGGTCTGATCGTGCTGGCGCTCAAGCACGAGGGACACATGCAGTTCCGGCCCGGCGGCGATGCGCTGCTCAGCGCGCACGACGCCGTCGTCGTGGCCGGCCCGACCGAAGCGATCCGCACCGTCGAAGCGCGCTTCTGAGCGGCGAGGACCGGCTCGCGCGCAGCCGAAGCAAAGTCGGGTGAGCACGACGCTGCCGCAGACCGCCGAGCGCGCGGTCGAGATTCGCCGCGAGATCCATCGCCATCCCGAGCTGGGTTTCGAAGAGCACCGCACGCAGGCGATCGTCGAGCGCGAGCTCGCCGCGCTGGGCGTCGCCCACCGCAAGATCGCCGGCACCGGCGTCGTCGGCGTCGTGGAAGGCGCGCTGCCGGGCCGCGTCGTCGGGTTGCGCGCCGACATGGACGCGCTGCCGATCACCGAGGACTCGGGCGAGGCGTGCGCCTCGGAGATCGCGGGCAAGATGCACGCCTGCGGCCACGATGCGCACACGGCGATGCTGCTGGGCGCCGCGCGCGAGCTGCAAGCGTCGCGCGCGACGCTGCACGGTACCGTGGTGCTGTTGTTCCAGCCGGCGGAAGAAGGGCCGGGCGGTGCGCTGCCGATGATCGAAGCCGGCGCGCTCGACGACCCGCCGGTCGAAGCGGTCGCGATGCTGCACGTCGACAACCGGCTGCCGACCGGAACCATCGGGATCACGTCCGGGCCGGTGAACGCGGCGGCGGACGAGTTCCACGTCACGATTCGCGGCAAGGGCGGACACGGCGCCTCGCCGCACAAGTCGATCGATGCGATTCCGTGCGCCGCCGCGACGGTGCTGGCGCTGCAGAACGTCGCCGCGCGCGAGACCGATCCGTTGGCGACGATCGTGGTGACGATCGGCACGATCGAAGGCGGTTACCGCAACAACGTCATCGCCGATCGCGTGAAGATGACCGGCACCGTGCGCACGCAAGATCCCGCGATTCGCGACGGCGTCGAAGCGCGGCTGCGGCGCATCGTCGACGGCGTCGCCGCCGCGTACGGGGCGAGCGCGACGCTCGAGATGTTCTTCGGCTATCCGCCGGTCGTCAACGACGCGACGCTGGCGACGAGCTTCGCGCAGTACGTCACCGAAACGAGCGCGATTCCCGTCGCGTCGCCGCCGCCGACGATGGGCGGCGAGGACTTCGCCTATTTCGCGCAGCGCGTCCCCGGCGTGATGGTGCGCCTGGGCATCTACGACGAGGGCGTCGGCTCGGTCCACCCCGGCCACAGCCCGCAATTCCGGCTCGACGAAGGCGCCATCCCGACCGGCATCGCGATCCTGGTCGCCTTTGCGCGCGGCGTCGGCGACGGCTCGGTCGCTCTCCCCACCATCCCCTGAATCCTCCACATTCCTCCACAAGGCCTAGTGTCGACGGTGGATGCGGTGCACAACATCTTGTGGTCGGCGGGAGGACCCGCGTGACGCACCCCGAACCGCCCGACATGGCTTTGTCGTCGATTGCGTACGACCGGCCGTCAGCGCGGGCGCTCCATTGCGCACAAGACGTCGCGTCGCCCGCGCGGACCGCGTTCGACCTCGTGTGCGAGGTCGAGAAGTGGCCGGTCTGGTTGTCTTTCCTGCGGAGCGCGCGCCGCGTCGACCCGCAGCTGCCGCTGGGCGTCGGCAGCGAGGTCGTGATCCGCTCGACCCTGCCGGGCGAGGCGGAAGAGCTGTTCGAGGTCGACCGCTTCTTGCCGGGCCACCAGCTCTCGCTCGTCGGTGCCTTCTCGGTCCGCCGGCGGATCGACATCCGCATCGAGCAGAAGTCCGAGCGCTCGAAAGTCGTCGTGCGGGTCGACTACCCGACGTACGGCGGCTTCCTCGGCCGCTTGATCGACCGGCTGACCCGTCGCCGCAAGATCGACAGCGCCCTCAACGACTCCCTGATCCACTTCAAGGGGTTGTGCGAGTACGACACCTCCCCCGACGCCGTCTTGGTCGACTTTTAGCAGTCGTTGACGGGCTCTGCTAGAGCCGGTAGAATTGGGGGAGTCCCCTTTTTGCCCATCCGGAGTTTCCGTTTGCCGCTCTACGACTACCAGTGCCGTCAGTGCCACCAGGTCACCGAGGTTCGCCACGGTGCTCGCGAAGCGTACGACGGGACCTGCCCGGCGTGCGGCGGTGCCCTCGGCCGCGTCTTCAACCCGGCCGGCATCGTCTTCAAGGGGTCCGGGTTCTACATCAACGATTCGCGCAAGTCGTCCGGCCCGTCCGAATCGTCGTCGTCCTCCGGGTCCACGCCGCCCGCGTCCGGCGGCGACGCGAAGAAGTCCGAGTCGAGCGCCGCGTAGCCGTGTCGCCGGAGGCGGTCGTGCGCTGGGCGCTGCTGGCCGCCGTGGTGGCGGTCCTGCTGGCGACCGCGATCGTCGCCGTGCGCATCTGGCGCGGGATCGCCGCGATCGCGGCGCGCGTGGGCGCCTACGGCGACCTGCCGGTCGTCGCCGCGCTGCGCACGGCTGAGGTCGACGGGGCCCGCATCCAGGCCGCCGTCGCGGCCGTCGACCCGCTGCTGACGCGAGCACAGATCGCGTTGGCGACCATCCGCCGCGGACCGCTGCCGCCGGAGCTGTTCGCCGCCTTCGCTCGCGTGCGCGCCGAGTTCGGCGCCTTCACCACCGCGCGGCGCTGAGCGCGAGCGCGCCTAGGACTCGTTTTCCGGCGGCTCCCAGGCCCAGCCGAAGCCGTCTTTGGGCGGTGGGGCGCCGCCCCCGAACGGCGCGTCCTCGTCGAGGTCCTCGTCTTCGCCGGGCAGCGCGAACGGTGCGCCGAACGGCGTCCCCGGCTGCCCCGCCGGGACGGGTGGCGGGGTCGGGACCGGCGGCGGTTTGGGCGCCGGCGGTGCCTTGGGCGGCGGCGTCGGCTTGCCCGCCGCCGGTGTGGACGCGGGCGCGGCGGGCTGCTCCTGGCGTAGGGTGGACAGCGGGAAACCGGTGAACGGCTCGTCGGTCGCTTGCACGATCGACTCGGGCGAGATCGTGCGCGGCGGCGGCAGCGTGCGCTGCGGCGGCGCCGCGGCGATGGCCGGTGCGGCCGGCGGTGGCGCCGGCGGCGCGGGCGGTACGAGCTCCACGCCCGGGCGGAACGGCTCGACCGCGCCCTGCGGCGGCACCTCGCCGGCTCCCGTGCCGACCAGCACGATGCGCGAGAGCGGCAGCAGCTGCGCGTCGGGCCGCGCCGCCAGGTCGCGCAGCTCGTCGAGATACGACTCGGGCATCTCTTCGATCGCCATCGCCTCGAGCACGAGGTCGACGGTCTGCGCGACCGCGTGCTTGGGCGGGATGCGGGTGAACGTCAGCAGCGACTGCCAGACGTCGCCTTTGACCAGCGCCATCAGCTTGCGCCAGTAGTCGATCGGCTGATAGGCCTCGAACAGTCCCGCCTCGCGCTTCGCGCGCCCGTAGAGCGCGGCGATGCGGCGGCCGAGCGGGTCGGCCGGCGGCGAGGGTTCGATCAGCACCACCCGCTTGGCGACCCGCGCCAGCTCGGTGAGCACCTGGCCGTGGAAGCCGGGATCGATCTCGTGCAGGTAGTGCATCGCGACGGCCGCGTCGTAGGCGGCCTCGCCGGCCGGAATCATCGTCGCGCTGCCGCGGATCGCGCCGGCGCCCAGCTTCTCGACGCGCGTCAACGTCTCGTCGTCGGCGCTCAGCACGTCGGCTTTGACGCCGATCTCGAGCGCGCGGGCGATCCAGGCGCCGTCGTTCGGCAGGCCCAGGAACAGCACGCGCTCGCCCGAGCGCAGCGCCATCGCGTCCCAGATCTGCTCGTCGATGCGGTAGGACTCGCGCTGAAAATCAGAGGGATTGGTCATCTAGGGAAGGTGGGACTCGAACCCACATGAGCTCTCGCTCGGTCGCT
Organism: Candidatus Sulfotelmatobacter sp.; assembly: GCA_035504415.1. Classification (NCBI taxonomy): domain Bacteria; kingdom Pseudomonadati; phylum Acidobacteriota; class Terriglobia; order Terriglobales; family Candidatus Korobacteraceae; genus Candidatus Sulfotelmatobacter; species Candidatus Sulfotelmatobacter sp. The sequence continues at coordinate 28,156 of DATJRY010000002.1, forward strand.
TTTGAGGCGACTGCGTATACCGTTTCGCCACTTCCCCGTGTACCATGCTCCCGGCCCGCGCATTCGCGGCAACCCAGGCGCGCTCCGCTTCGCCGAACCGGCCGGCGGACGATCCGGCCGCCGCGCTCAGGGCATACGTGATGCGAACCGGCCCCGGGGTCAACGTCAGACGCAACGTACCGTTGGATTGGTGCGGTTCCCAGCGGGCCGCGAGCACCGCCCGCGGCGGCCACGAGACGGCCGTCGCCTCGCGGCCGTCGGCCGAGGCGACCACCACGCCGCCCCGCTCCGCGTGCAGCTCGACGGGGACGCCCGCGGCCGCGTCCGCCACCGGCTGATCGCCGTCGTAGGCCAGCCGGCCGGTCAGCGCGTCGAGCACGACGCCGCGTTCGGCCGGCGCCCGCGGGAACGTGTCCTCGCGATCGACCACGACGCGCGCGCCGTGCGGATCGAGCGCGATCGTGCGCGCGAAACACGCCGGCCCGGTGACCAGGTCCGGCACGCGCAGCCGCGTGTCGACCACGGCGCGCGGGCCGCGCTGCGCGATCGTCGCCGCGACGTCACGGTTGAACGTGCCGGCCGGATACGAACGGGTCCACTTGCCGATCCGGTCGGTCGTCGAGGGCGGCGGCGGCACGCTGACGTCGTCGCGCCACGCGCCGGTCGCGTCGAACGCGTTGACGCCCGTCGCGAGGTCTTCGAGGACCGGACTGCGTCCGCCGCCGCGCGGTACGAGCACGACCCGCAGGCGGTCGTTCTGCAGCACGACGTCGTCCTGGCCGTCGGCGAACACGTCGGCGTCCCAGGCCAGCGCGGCGTCGGGCGCGACGCTGCGCAGCCCGGCCAGCGGCACGAGCGCATGCGGCGAGAGCAGGACCGCATCGCGCGAAGCCGACGAGCGCGGCGCCGGCGAGGGCGGCGGAACGTCGCCGGAATCGTCGGGCAGCGCGACGCGCACGCGGTCGACGACGAGCGTCCCGTCGCGCGCGCCCAGCGCGATCGTCTTTCCGTCGACGGGATCGTGCACGCTAATCGGCGCGTCGCCCCAATTGACGGCGACGGTGAACGACGCGTCGGGACCGACCAAGTGCGCAAGCGTCACGTCGCCCAGGCCGGCGACCGGCGCGAAGGGCACGGCGTCGACGATACGGCCGCCCGCGCGCGCGTAGGCGCGCAGGCGCGCGCGCGAGAGCGCGTCGAGCTGCGTTCCGGGTGGAACGACCAGCCACGGCTGCGCGTGCAGCGCCGTCCCACCGAGCGCGTGCGGATCGACCAGCGCGCAGGAGATCGCGGCGGCGCGGCACGCGTCGAGCGCGCGTTGCGTCGCCGCCAGGGCCGAGGCGATCGCGGCGTTGCCGGCCGGTCCCGGCGCGGACGCCGCCGGCCAGACGATCGCGCCCGCGGTCACGCGGTGCGTGCGCTCGAGCAGCGGCCCGTAGCGGCGCACCAGCGCGGCGAACCGCGCCGTCGGTGCGTACCGCGGCGAGGCGCCCGGGGGCGGATACGGGATCGCCGCGTCCCAGCCGTAGAGCGCGTTCGAGAACGGTGCCTCCCACCCGAACGGCGCCAGCGTGTCTTGCAGCGGAAAGTCGACGACGCCCTTGACGCCCCACGCCAACAGCTCGTAGAGCGCGAGCGTCGTGTTGGTCGGCGAGACGCTGCGCGGCAGCGGGTCCTCGGGCTGCGCCAGCCAGCCGGCTTGGAACTCGCTCATGGCGAGTGGCACGTGCGGTTGCGTCGTCAACAGCGCCGTCGCGACGTCGAGCTCGCTGCGGTCGTGCGCGCCGATCTGCGCCGCGTCGCTCTGATACCAGTTGCCCATCGCCCAGACCGGTGACGAGGCCGGCACCTTCATGTCGTAAGTGTTGATGAACAGCGGCGTGCGCGGCCCGACGACCGCGCGCACCTGCGCGGCCAGCCAGCCGAGATATGCGTGCAGGTGCGGCGCCGGGTAGGTGTCGTTGTCGATGTAGGCGCCTTGATCGTCGTCGAGCTGGACCGCCAGCACGCGGTCCGCGACCGGGCGAAACTCGGCCAGCGCGCGGCGCAGCCAGCGCGCGGCGTAGCGGCGGTGCGTCGCGTTCGCCAGCCATTGCGCGGCGGCGGCGTCGCTGTGCGCGTTCTGCAGCGTCGCGGTCGCCGGATAGCGCCCTTCGAGCACGTCGTGGAGCGGCATTCCGTACGCGGGCCGCCGCAACAGCCACGCCGGATAGCCGCCGTTGCGCCACTCGTTGCGGATCACCGGCCCCGGCCGCACGATGAAGTAGAAGCCCAGTTCCTTGCCCAGCCGCAGCACCTCGCGCAGGTTGCGGCGCGGATCGGTGTGGCCGTCGAAGTCGAACGCGCCGTCGGCCGGCTCGTGCCAGTTCCACGGCACGTACAGGTCGAGCGTGTTCGCGCCGAGCGCGCGCAGCGCCAGCATCGCCGTGCGCCACGACGCGACCGGCAAGCGCTCGTAGAAGAACGCGCCGCCGAAGAAGAAGAACGGCCGGCCGTCGACCTGCAGCTGCGGCGCACCGTCGCGCTCGACCAGCACCGCGTGGTCGAACTGCGGCTGCGCGGGCGGGGGCGCCGCGCCGCCCGTCAGCAGGGCGAGCACGAGCGCGATGGCACGCCGCAGGCCCGCCCGATCGGTCATGCGAACGCTTTCGCCGTCCCGTGAACGATCTCTCGTTGCTTCTGGGCCTGCGCGGTCAGGTATCGATCGATCGGGTCGATAGTCCGGCGTTGCGCGACAACCCGCTGGGCGATCCGTCGGTGCGCCCGCTGGCCGTCTATACGCCGCCCGGGTACGATGCGCAGGGCTCGGGCGCGTATCCGGTGCTCTACTGTCTGCACGGATACGGCGGCGACGTCGCCGCGCTGGTCTCGAGCCGGCCCTGGGAGACGAACGTGCTCCAGTGGGCCGACCAGCTGATCGCGCAGGGGGCGATGCCGCCGGCCATCGTCGCGATCGTCGACGGGTTCACCCGCTTGGGCGGCTCCCAATACGTCGACTCGGTCCACAACGGCGCGTACGCGACCTACGTGGTGCGGGACGTGATCGGCCACGTCGACGCGCGCTACCGCACCCTGGCGCGCGCCGGCGGCCGCGGCGTGTTCGGCAAGTCGTCGGGCGGGTTCGGGGCGCTGCACCTGAGCTTGGCGTACCCGGGCGTCTTCGCCGCGTTCGCCTCGCACAGCGGCGATGCGTACTTCCCGTACTGCTATCAGATGGAATGGCCGGTCGCGATGATGACGCTCGAGCAGCACGGCGGCTCGATCGCGGCCTTCATGGAAGCCTACGAAGGGCGCAACAAACGCCCGCACGCGTTCATGGCGACCGTCAACCAGCTGGGCATGTCGGCCGCGTACTCGCCGCGCGCGGCGGAGCGCTGGGCGATCGATCTGCCGTGGGATCCGCGTACCGGTGAGATGCGCGCGGACGTGTTCGCGCGCTGGCTCGCGTTCGATCCCGTCGAGCGGGTCGCGGCGAGCCGCGACGCGCTGGCCGCGATGCGGCTGCGCTATCTCGATTGCGGCACCCGCGACGAGTACGGCCTCTACGTCGGGGCGCGCGTGTTCGCACAGCGCTGCCGCGACCACGGGCTCGCGGTGCGGCACGAAGAGTTCGACGACGACCACCGCAACGTCGGCTACCGGTACGCGATTTCGTTGCCGGCGCTCGCCGGCGCGTTGGACCGCGCCGGCTGAGCCCGAGCGTTACTGACCCTGGTGCTGCTGGCGCGCTTCGCGCAGCGCCCGCATCCGTTCGCGGCTGAGGTTGACCATCAGCACGAACCGGCCCGGATCGTTGGAACGCATCATGCCGCCACCACCGCGGCGACCGCCGCCGGGGCCGTTGGCTCCGGCGTTCGGCGGCGCGGCGGCCTTCATCGCGGCCACCATCTTGTCGCGCTCGCCCATGACCGCCTTCGACTCGTCGGGGCTGAGGATTGCGTCGATCTTCTGAATGTCACCGCCGAAGTCGGTGTCGGTGCCGTTGTTGACGCCGTCGACGATCGCTTGGATCTGCGCGCGATGAGCGGCCGAGAGGTCGTTCATGACGTTGGTCTTGGCGTCGTCGCGGGCTTTCTCCATCGCCGCGCGCATGCCGGAGTTGGGGCCCTGACCTCCGCCGTTGTCCTGCGCCTGCGCGTTCGATCCGCAGCCCGCCAGGAGCACGCTCGCCGCCATCACCGTGGCGGCGAGCGCCGAAAAGTACTGTCTCATGCCTGCGAGGATAGCGTGCGTTCCCGTGCCTTTCCTCGGAACGGGATGAGAGTCGCGAGAGGCCGAGTCAGGCGCGGACCCCTTCCCTCCCGCTCGGCTGGCGCTGCGCCTGCTTCGTCCGCTCGTCGGCACGGGCGAACAGGACCAGCATCTCACGGTTGAAGGCCGGGATATCGTCGGGTTTGCGGCTGGTCACCAGGTTGCGATCGACGACGACTTCGCGGTCGAGCCAGTCGGCGCCGGCGTTGCGCAGGTCGTCCTGGATGGTGAAGTAGCTGGTCAGCGAGCGCCCCTTGACGATGCCCGAGCTGATGAGCAGCCAGGGTGCGTGGCAGATCGCCGCGATCGGCTTGCCGGCGCGGTCGAAGGTCTGCACGAAAGCGCGCGCTTGGGGGACCATGCGGATCGCGTCGGCGTTGAGCGCGCCGCCGGGGAGCAGCAGCGCGTCGTAGCGCTCGGGATCGGCCTCCTCGAAGGCGAGGTCGGCCGTGACCCGGTCGGCGCGATCGTGGTGCTTGAATCCCTGCACCGGGCCGCGCTGCTCCGAGATGATGTCGACGACGGCGCCCGCGTCGCGCAACGCTTTGAGGGCTCGGCGAGCTCGGCCCACTCGAAGCCTTCGGTGGCCAGGCACGCGACGTGCGTATTGCTGAGTTGTGGCATGGGCGCGCTGTTCCCGCGCACGACGACGAGCACACGCAGCGCATGCCGTTGGTGGCAGTCGAGCAGAGGCGGCCCCGCTCGACCGGCCCTCACGTGACCGGGACCTCGGCCAGTGCGCGCGTCGCGTCGAGCGCGCCGCGCAGGTCGGCCAACAGATCGTCGATCCCCTCGATGCCGACTGAGAGGCGCAACAGACCGTCGGTGACGCCGCGCCGCTCGCGGTCGGGCTTGGGGATCGAGCCGTGCGTCATGCGCGCGGGATGGCAGAGCAGCGACTCGACGCCGCCCAGCGACTCGGCCAGCGAGAACAGCCGCACGTGCTTGGCGAACTCGAGCGCGCGCGACTCCGGTCCACGCATCACGAACGAGACCATCCCGCCGAAGCCGCGCATCTGGCGCTTCGCCAGCTCGTGCTGCGGGTGCGAGGGCAGACCCGGGTAGTAGACCTGCGCGACGTCGTCACGCGCGGCGAGAAACTCGGCGACGGCGATCGCGTTGCGCTCGTGCTCGCGCATGCGCAGCGCCAGCGTCTTGGCGCCGCGCAGCGTCAGGAACGCGTCGAACGGACCGGGGACGCCGCCGACCGCGTTCTGATGGAACTTGATCTGCTCGGCCAACGCGTCGTCGTTGGTGATGGCGATGCCGCCGACGACGTCGCTGTGGCCGCCGATGTACTTGGTCGTCGAGTGCACGACGACGTCGGCGCCCAGCGCCAGCGGCGACTGAAAGTAGGGTGAGGCGAAGGTGTTGTCGACGACGACGACCTGACCCGGCTGGCGCAGCGCGACGATCGCCGCGATGTCGACCAGCTTGAGCAGCGGATTGGTGGGCGTCTCGAGCCAGAACAGCTTGGTGTTCGGTTGGATCGCCGCGCGGACGGCGTCGAGGTCGGTCATGTCGACGTAGGTGAAGGTGAGCCCGTAGCGGACCAGGACCTTCGAGAACAGGCGATACGTGCCGCCGTAGAGGTCGTCGCCGACGACGACGTGATCGCCGGACGAGAGCAGGTTCATCACCGCCGACGTCGCCGCCATCCCCGAGCCGAACGCGTAGCCGTGTTCGCCGTTCTCGAGCGCGGCGAGCTGCCGCTCGAGCGCCAAGCGCGTCGGATTGATCGTGCGCGAGTAGTCGAAGCCCTTGGTGACGCCGACCTCTTCGAGGGTGTAGGTCGAGGTGGCGTAGATCGGGACGATGGTCGCGCCGGTGGCGGGATCGGCGTCTTGTCCGGTATGAATGGCGCGCGTCGCGAAGTCCATTTAGCTCTGCTGGGCGGAGAGGAAGGAGATGATGTCCTGGCGGGTGACGACGCCGACCGGGCGGCCCGAGTCGGTGACGACGATCGCGGCGTTGGCCATCGTCAGGAGCTTGTAGGCGCGGCCGACTTCGACGTCGTGTTCGAGCATCGGGAACGGCCGGCCCATCACGTCGCCGACCGGCTTGTGGACGATGTCGGCGTGGTCGAAGACGGCCTGCATGACCGCCACGTCGTTGATCGAGCCGACGACCTCGTTTGCGCGCACCACCGGGATCTGGGATATCTCGTAGCGGCGCAGCAGGTCGAGCGCCTCCTTCACCGGCTGCTGCTCGGTGACGGTGATCAGCGGCGGCAGCGGCTGCTTCGTGCGCAGCACGTCGCCGACGGTGTCCTTGCGCCGCTCGTCCTCGAGGAAGCCGTTGGCGTGCATCCACTCATCGTTGAAGATCTTCGACATGTAGCCGCGGCCCGAGTCGGGCATCATTACGACCATCACCGCGTCGGCCGGCAAATCCTTGGCGATGCGCTGTGCCGCGACGGCCGCGGTGCCCGACGAGCCGCCCACCAGCAGCCCTTCCTCGCGCGCGATGCGGCGCGCCATCAGGAAGCTCTCCTTGTCCGTCACGCGCAAGATCTGGTCGATGACGCGCATGTCGACGGTCTGCGGGAGGTAGCTCATCCCGATCCCTTCGACCTTGTACGATTTGGGCGTGTCGCCGCTGTAGATCGAGCCCTCGGGATCGGCCCCGACGACGACCAGCGCCGGATTCTGTTCCTTCAGAAAGCGGGCGGTCCCGGAGATCGTCCCGCCGGTCCCCATCCCGCTGACGAAGTGCGTGATGCGCCCCGCGGTCTGCTCCCAAATCTCGGGGCCGGTCGTCACGTAGTGCGCGCCGGGGTTCTGCGCGTTGTGCCACTGGTCGGGCTGGATCGCGCCGGGGATCTCGGCCGTCAGGCGGTTCGCGACGCCGTAGTACGACTCCGGAGAGTCGTTCGGGACGTTGGTCGGCGTGACGACGACC
>DATJRY010000003.1 GCA_035504415.1 Candidatus Sulfotelmatobacter sp.
TCAGCTGGTCGTCGCCGACGTGGTCGACAACGACGCCTGGCGCGTGTGGCCGCAAGGGCGTGAAGAGCTCATGCTCGACAAGCAGATGTACCGCAATCTCCCGGAGGTGAAGCCCGAAGATCTGGCGGTGATCAAGGCCAATTACGAACACGTCGCGGAGATCGTCGGCACGTTTCCGCAGATGCGGCCGGGGATGGTCGCGCTCCTCGCCGACGGCCCCGAGCACGTCGCGCTCGTCGAGGCGGCTGGCCGCGCGCTCGCGGCGTACGGATTGCCGGTGGTGCGCCACGTCGTCTCGGTCGCCCGGACGCCGGGTTTCGTGCTGCAGCTCCTCGCGCAGCTCGACGCGACGTTCGCGCGGCTGGTCCTGGTCGCGATCGGCGCGGCGGGCGGCGCGCTGCCGGGGATGGCCGGAAACGCGACGGCGAGCCCGGTCCTGGCCGTCGACGCCGCCGATCCGCGCCTCGATCAGGTCGCGCTGGCGTGCGCGAAAGCGTTCGCGCTCGAGGATTCCGTCGTCTTCGGACGCGTCTTGCTGCTGCAGGCCAACGCGCGCAGCGAAGTCCTCGCCGCCGACGCGAAGCTGAACGCGCCGCAGCCCGCTCCGCCGCCCGGCGTCGCGCGAGCGTAGATGACCGCCGTCCTCGACGACGCCGTCGAGCTGGGGCGGCGCGCCGGAGTCGCCCTCTCCGACGACGAGCTGCGGAGCATCGCCGAGCACCTGGGCCGCGTCCCGACCGTGACCGAGCTGTTCGCCTTCGACGCGCAGTGGAGCGAGCATTGCTCGTACAAGTCCTCGCGCGGCTTCTTGCGCAAGCTGCCGACGGACGGTCCGACCGTGCTGCTCGGCGTCGGCGAGGACGCCGGCATCGTCCGGCTCGGCGAGTGGCAAGGCGAGACCTACGGCATCGTGATGGCGCACGAATCGCACAACCACCCCTCGCAGGTCGTCCCGTTCGAAGGCGCCGCGACCGGCATCGGCGGGATCGTGCGGGACGTGCTGTGCATGGGCGCCGAGGTGATCGGCCTCGCGGATCCGCTGCGGTTCGGCCGGCTCGAGAACGCGCACTGCCGCTACGTCGCGCAGTCCGTCGTCGACGGGATCGCCGCCTACGGCAACGCGATCGGCGTCCCCAACCTCGGCGGCGACGTCTTCTTCGACGCTTCGTTCGACGACAACGTGCTGGTCAACGTCGTCGCGCTCGGACTGGTGAAGGAAAACGACGTCATCCACTCGCGCGCGCCGGAAGGCAGCGTCGGGTGGGACATCGTGCTGGTCGGGAAAGCGACGGACCGCAGCGGCTTCGGCGGCGCGTCGTTCTCCTCGCTGACGCTCGACGAAGAGGATGCGCAGGCCAACAAGGGGGCGGTGCAAGTCCCCGACCCGTTCCTCAAGAACGTGCTGATGCGCGCCTCGTACGCGGTCTTCGCGCAGCTGCGCGCGCAGGCGGTCACGGCCGGCTTCAAGGATTTGGGCGCCGGCGGTTTGGCGGGCTGCAGCGCGGAGCTGTGCGCGGCGGGCGGCGTCGGGGCCGAAATCGAGCTCGAGCGCGTCGTGACGGCCCAGCGCGATCTGCCGCCCGAAGTGATCGCGATCGGCGAGACGCAGGAGCGGCTGTGCTGGATCGTACCGCCGTCCTTCACGCCCACGCTGCTCGAGATCTACAACGACGTCTTCGCGCTGCCGCGCATCGCGCGCGGCGCCTGCGCGGCCGTGATCGGCAAGGTGACTGAGACGAACCGGTACGTCGCCCGCTATCGCGGTGAGACGGTGATGGACGTCGATTTGCCGTTTCTCACCGGCGGCATCCGCTGCGAGCGGCCTCACACGCCCCCGCACGTTCCGCACGAGACGGAAGAAGAGCGCGAGCGCACCGCCGCGGCGGCGATCCACGCGCACCCGGCGACGCTCGGCGAGCGGCTGCGCGCGGTGCTCGCGCACCGCGACGTCTGCGCGCGCACGTCGATCTATCAGCGCTACGACGGCGTCGTGCGCGGCTGCACGGCGATCCCGCCGGGCTACGCCGACGCCGGCGTGTTGGTGCCGGTTCCCGGCGCGCCGCTGGGGCTCGCGCTGGCGGTGGGCGGCAACCCGCGCTACGGCGCGATCGATCCCAAGCGCGCGGCGGAGCTGGCGGTCGCCGAGGCGATCGGCCATTGCGCCGCGGTCGGCGCGCGGGCGGCGGGCTTGAGCGACTGCCTGAACTTCGGCGATCCGACCGTGCCCGAGCAGATGGGGCAGTTCGTGGCCGCCGTCGACGGTCTCGCCGACGCGGCGCGCGCGCTGGGCGTCCCGTTCGTGACCGGCAACGTCTCGCTCTACAACCGTTCCGCCAACGGCAATGCGGTCGCGCCTTCGCCGATCGTCGGCTGCGTCGGCACGTTCGACGACGTCTCGGTCAGCGCGACGATGGGGCTCAAGCGGGCCGGCGCCGCGCTCGTCGTCACCGCACCGCTCGAGATCGCGCTCGCCGGTACGGTGATCGCCGAGCTGCTGCAGCTGCGCTCGACGACGCTGCCCTCGTTCCACGCGCACGCCTTCGGCAAGCAGTGCGATCTGGTGATCGAGGCGCTCGAGACGAACCTGATCTCGGCGGCGCACCTGGTGACGGACGGCGGCGTGCTGGCGGCGATCGCGAAGATGGCGTTCGCCTCGCACGACCGGCTCGGGTTCGCGGTCGATCCGACACCGGTCGGCGAGTGGGTCGCGCACGACGTCGCGTACTTCAGCGAGACGCCCGCGTTCATCGTCGAGGTCGACGACGCCGAGGCGTTCGCGCTGTTGGCCGCGCGGTTGGGGGTCTCGACGTACGACGCCGGCACGGTGATCCAAGAGCCCGAGGCGCGCTTGGGTGACGAGCGCATTCCGTTGGCTGAGCTGCGCGAAGCGTGGGAAGCACCGTTGCGCGACTTCTACGGAAGCGCTGCGTGAGCGCGCGCGTCGCGGTGCCGGTCTTCCCCGGTACCAACAGCGAGGACGAGACGGTGCGCGCGCTGCACGCCGTCGGGCTGGACGCCGCGCTCGTGCATTGGAGCCGGCCCGAGGAGCTGGAGCGCTTCGACGCCTTCGTGCTGCCGGGTGGCTTCGCGTACGAGGATCGCGTGCGCGCCGGCGCGGTCGCCGCGCACGATGCGCTGATGCGGCCTGTGATCGCGGCGGCGCAGGCCGGACGGTTCGTGCTCGGGATCTGCAACGGCGCGCAGATCCTGGCCGAGGCGGGTCTGGTGCCCGGCGACGGCCCGGTCGGCCGGCCGACCGCGGCGTTCGCGCCCAATGCCGGCGGCCGGTTCCGAAGCGTCCACGTCCACGTCCGCCTGACCGTCCCGCCCGCGCGGCTGCCGATCCTGGGCGGCCTGACCGCGGGCGCGCTTTTCCCGGCCTGGGCCGCGCACGGCGACGGCCGGCTCGCCGCGCCGCCCGAGGAGCTGGACCGCATCCGCCAGGGCGGCCACCTGGCGTTCGTCTACGCCGACCGCGAGGGGCGGCCGGTCGCGGCCCCCAACGGCTCCGCGCTCGACGCGGCCGCGCTGTGCAACGCGACCGGGACGGTGCTGGCGATCATGCCGCACCCCGAGCGCGACGCGTGGACCTTCCAGCACCTGGGCGCGGAGCGCGCCGCGGTCCACGGCGACACGGCCGCGATCTTGGCGCCGTCGGGCGGGATCGCGTTCTTCGCGGCCTTTGCCCGCGCGCTCGGCGCCGGAGTGGCGGCGTGAGCGCGGTCCGCACCTTCGCCGTCACCCTGACCATCCCGGACAACGAGGCATTCACGGCCTACGAGACGTTGGCGCGACTCGGGATCCCCGTCGGCCGGCTGGTACGGGCGGACGTGTGGCAGTTCGAGACCGACGGCGGCGTCGAGGACCTCGCGACCACGGTCGGCTCGTTCGAGACGATCTTCAACCCGAACAAGCACCGCTTGGTCGAGCGGCCCTCCGATCGTCCCGAGCCCGGCGAGGTATGGATCGCCTCGCGCGACGAAGCCCCGGCGACCCGCGTCGCGGGACGGCCGATCCCCGGCGTCCGCGCGATCCGCCGCCGCACCTCGTGGCGGTTGCTCGACGAATCGGGCGCCGACGTCCCGCCGGACGTACGCGCCCGGGCAGTCGAGACGTTCCTCTGCAATCCCGCGTTCCAGGTAGCAATCTTATGACGATGATGGTCGAGTCGCTGGCTCAGCGTTCCGCTTCGCGCGATGGCGTCGGAGAAATGTACACCGTCGCCACGCTCGGGTCGCACTCGGCGCTGCAGATCCTCAAGGGGGCGCACGACGAGGGCTTCAAGACGCTCGCGATCGCGAACCCGGACACGACGCGGCTGTACGAGTCGTTCGCGTTCATCGACGAGGTGATCAAGATCGAGCAATACAGCGACTTCATGTCGCTGGTGCCCGAGCTCGAGAAGCGCAAGATCATCATCGTCCCGCACGGCTCGTTCGTGGCCTACCTCTCGCTCGACGAGCACAAGAAGATGAACATCCCGTACTTCGGGAACAAGGCCGTGCTCGACTGGGAAGCGAGCCGGGAGCTGCAGCGCGATTGGCTGTTGCGCGCCGGGCTCAAGCTGCCGCGCCAGTTCAAGACCGGCGCCGAGATCGACCGCCCGGTCATCGTCAAGCTGTACGGTGCGCAGGGCGGCAAGGGCTACATGTTCTTGCGCGACACCCGTGACTTCGAGGAGCGCGCCTCGCTGCTCGCGCGGCAGAACTACATCCTGCAAGAGTACATCATCGGCGTTCCGCTCTACATCCACTACTTCTACTCGCCGCTGACCGGCAAGCTCGAGATCATGTCGATGGACCGTCGCTACGAGACGAACGTCGATTCGCTCGGGCGCATCCCGTCGGCTGCGCAGGTCGGCATGGACATCGATCCCTCGTACGTGGTGGTCGGCAACCAGCCGCTCTCGCTGCGCGAGTCGATGTTGGCCGAGGCCTACCGCATGGGCGAGGACGTCGTGCGGGTCAGTCAGGAAATCTGCGGACCGAAGGGTCTTTTCGGCGCGTTCTGTATCGAGACGATCATCACGCCCGACGCGCAGTTCTACATCATGGAGATCTCGGCTCGCATCGTTGCGGGTACGAACCTGTTCATCGATGGCTCACCGTACTCATACCTCAACTACAGCGAACCCATGTCCACCGGACGCCGGATCGCTCGCGAGATCAAGAACGCGCTGCTCTCGAATTCGTTGGATGCGGTTCTGGACGACGGTACGTACGAAACGCCCGCGTGAGCTGGCGGCCGCCCTGACCGCGGCCGTCCTCGCGCTGCTGCCGCTGGTTCCGGCTCGAGCCGCGCTCGAGGTCGATCCGCAGGTGCTCTACCGCCAGATGACAGCGGCCTACACGAAAGGCGCCGCCGGCGGTTGGCACCTGGCCGACGAGCTCGACTACTGCTCGACCGTGCTCGACGCCGGGCGGGCCTACGAGCTGCGCCGCCGCGACGATCCGGAGAACCGCGCGCTCAAAGGCGTCACCGTCGACCTGGCGACGCTGCTGCACTACGATCCGCTGATCAACACCGACGCGGCCGAGTGGTACGTGCGCCTTTCGGCGCAGGCGTTCGTCGACGACCCGCAACGCGGGCCCGCGGCGCAGGCGTTGCTGGCGAAGCTCACCGCCGAGGACGACGATCCCAAGCGGCTCGCTTCCGATGCGGACGCCGACGCGCAGGCGCTGGTGAAAGCGTATCCCGGCGACGTCCAGGCGCTGCTCGGCGCGGTCGAGGCGGACCTGCGCGCGTACAACCTGACCGGCGACGTCGCCTGGCGCGCGCTGGCGCTGCAGCGCACCGCGCAGGCCGATTTCCCGATCGCCTCGGTGCCGCCCGATCTGGGCAAGGTGCTCTTCCCGATGGTCGATGCGGCACGCAACGCCGGGCCCGGCTACAGTCAGGCCGAGCGCGACGCCGCGCGCGTTATCGCTTCGCACCGCGCGTCGGCGCACGGTCTGCCCGTCATCGGCCACGTCCTCTCGCACCAAGCCTACCTGGTCATCACGGCGCCGGCCGACGAATACTTCGGCCACACCAAGCTCTCGCCGATCGGGGTCGAGAACGAGATCACGCGCATCGGCAAATACCTCGATGCGGGCTGGGGCGGCCGGATGACCAAGGAGACGCTGTGGGTCGTCGACTCGCTCGACGACTGGCAGCACCAGTACCCGCGCGACTACGAGCTGCCGCGGCTCTACAAGCTCGTCTACGATACGCTCGGGCGTGAAGACACGGCCGAGGCGAAGGCCGAGCGCGTGCAGGTCCGCCGCACGCTCTTGATCGCCTATCCGAACTCGAGCGAGGCCAGGAGCTTCCTCGCCTCCTAGCGGAAATCGCGGCGTGGCCTTCGATCTGCGCGCGACGCTCGCCAGCTACGACCCCGACCGGCTGACGCTCTGCTCGATCGGCAGCCACTCGGCGCTCGACGTCGCGGCCGGAGCGCGCGCGCAGGGGCTGCGCAACCTGATCGTCACCGAGCGCGGGCGCAACGCGACCTACGACCGCTACTTCGCGCGCCGCCCCGACGGGCCGCCGCGGGGCTGCGTCGACGCGACGCTGGAGTTGGCGAAGTTCGTCGACGTCCTGGACGCGGACGTGCAGACGCGACTGCGGTCGGAGAACGTCGTCTTTCTACCCAACCGCTCGTTCGAGGTCTACCTGCACCAGCGCTACTCGTACGCCGAGATCGAGGAGCGGATGGCGGTCCCGTTCTTCGGCAACCGGCGCCTGCTGCGCGCCGAAGAACGCGACGAGCCCGAGAACCAGTACGCGTTGATGGACCGGGCGGGGATCCGCTATCCGCGCCGCATCGCGTCACCCGACGCGATCGACTCCTTGGTGATGGTGAAGGCGCCGCACGCGCGCGTCTCGTTCGAGCGCGCGTTCTTCCTGGCCCGCAGCGAACGCGAGTACACGGAGACGGTCGAGCGGCTCACGCGCGAGGGGATCGTCGACGCCGACGGCTTGCGCGGCGCGGTGATCGAGGAGTTCGCGCTCGGTCCGACGGTCAACCTCAATTTCTTCTGGTCGCCGGTGCTCGGCGAGCTGGAGCTGATGGGTACCGACACGCGTCGCCAGACGAACAAGGACGGCTTCATCGGGCTGCCCTACCGCCAGGCGCGCGATTTGGCCGACGAGCCGATGCGGATGGAAGAAGCCGGCCACATCGCGACGACGCTGACCGAGTCGATGCTGGAGAAGGCGTTCGATCTGGGCGAACGCTTCGTGCGGGCCGCCAAGGCCGTCGACGGAATCGGCGTCATCGGCCCGTTCGCGCTGCAGTGCGTGATCGTCAGCGGTCCGCCCAAGGACTTCGTCGTCTACGACGTCTCGCTGCGCATCCCGGGCTCGCCCGGCACGCGCTACACCCCGTATTCCGCCTACCGCTGGGGCCGCGACGTCTCCGTGGGCGAACGCATCGCGATGGAGCTGGTCTGGGCCCGCGAGCAGAACCGCCTCCCCGAGGTGCTGACGTGATCGACGAGGAGTTGCACGGCTGGGTCAATCCGCGCAAGTTGGGTTGGGTACTCGACTCGAACGGCGGCACGCGATACAAGGACGGCGATATGCGAGCGGCGGACGTGGACAAGGGCGTGGCCGTCGGCGTCTACGTCGATCCCAAAAAGCATCGAGTCGAGCTCCACCGTCGGGGGACGGAGCCGGTCACGCTGGGCGACGACGTGTTCGAGGTTCCGGACATCCTGCCCGGATTCTCGTTTCCGGTCAGCGAACTCTGGCCCGAATGAGCGTCGTCGAAGTCCGTCCCGCTACTGTCGTCATCCTCGACTTCGGCTCGCAAGTCAGCCAGCTGATCGCGCGCCGCGCGCGCGAGGCCAACGTGTACTCGGAGCTGCTGCCGTACGACACGCCGTGGGAGCGGATCGCGGAACGTAGCCCGGCGGCCATCGTGCTCAGCGGCGGCCCGGAGTCGACGCTCGGCGACGACGCGCTGACCTGCGACCCGCGGGTGTTCACCAGCGGCATCCCGCTGCTGGGCATCTGCTACGGGATGCAGCTCGTCGCCAAGGAGCTGGGCGGCGACCTCGTCCCGCTCGAGCACGCCGAGTTCGGCCCGGCCAAGCTGACGCTGGAACGGCCCGACGCGCCGATCTTCCTGGGCGTTCCGCTCGAGTCGCGGGTCTGGATGTCGCACGGCGACTCGGTGATCGGCGTTCCGCCCGGCTTCACGGCGCTGGCGCACACCGAGCGGTGCGCGATCGCGGCGATGGGCGACGCGGCGCGGCGCGTCTACGGCGTGCAGTTCCACCCCGAAGTCGTGCACACCGAAGCCGGCACCGCCATCCTCGAGAACTTCTTGCACGCCGTCGCGGGGATCGAACCGTCCTGGCGGATGGACTCGTGGGTCGACGATGCGATCGGCACGATTCGCGCGCAAGTCGGCGATGCCAACGTGCTGTGCGCGCTCAGCGGCGGCGTCGACTCCGCCGTCGCGGCGACCCTCGTCTCGCGCGTGATCGGCAAGCAGTTGACCTGCATCTACGTCGACACCGGGCTGATGCGCAAGGACGAGTCGGCCGGCGTGATGCGCGCCTTCCGCGACGTGCTCCACCTCAACGTCGTCCACGTGAACGCCGAAGAGCGGTTCCTCGCGCGGCTGGCCGGCATCGAGGATCCGGAAGAGAAGCGCATCCGCATCGGGCACGAGTTCATCGCCATCTTCGAGGAAGAAGCGAAGAAGATCCCCGACGTGCGCTACCTCGTGCAAGGGACGCTCTATCCCGACGTCATCGAGTCCAAGACACCCGGCTCGAAAGCCGGCCACAAGATCAAATCGCACCACAACGTCGGCGGGCTCCCCGAGCGCATGGCGCTGGGTCTGGTCGAACCGCTGCGCGCGCTGTTCAAGGACGAGGTGCGCGAGGTCGGTCGGGTGCTGGGACTGCCGCACGCAATCGTCGAGCGCCAACCGTTCCCGGGTCCGGGCTTGGCGGTGCGCATCATCGGCGAGGTCAACCGGGAGTCGCTGGCGACCGTGCGCGCGGCCGACGACGTCGTCACGACGGAGATCGACGCGGCCATCGCGGCCGGTCAGCTCTCGCCACGGCCTTGGCAGTACTTCGCCGTGCTCACCCCGGTGCGCAGCGTCGGCGTGATGGGCGACGGCCGCACCTACGCCAACCTGGTCGGCGTGCGCGCCATCACCAGCGAAGACGGCATGACCGCCGACTGGGCGCGCCTGCCGCACGCGCTGCTCGAACGTATCTCGACCCGCATCGTCAACGAGGTCCCCGGCGTCAACCGCGTCGCCTACGACATCACTTCCAAGCCGCCGGCGACCGTCGAGTGGGAGTGACGCGCGTGTAGCGCGTCTTCCAGTTCACTTCCCACGTCTTGCCGCCGTCGGGGGAGAAAGCTTGCTCGGAACGTGCGTGGTTCGCGTCGACGTCCCAGATCGAGAAGCGCACCCAAATCCGGCGGCCGTCGTACGGTTCCTGATCGTAGAAGTCGATGCGGCCGTGATGGAACGTCCCGAAACCCGGGATGCCGAGCGTGCCGACGGACGGTGTCGCGAAGTCGAGGTTCCACTGGCGCGCCTTCGGGTTGTACCAACGCAGCGCGACCAGTTGCTCGGTGCCGGTGGGACCCGTACCGTTCAGCTCGACCAGGTTGGCGCGACCGCCCCACACCTTCGAGATGACGACGTTGCTCGCCAGCGGGACCCACCTCGTCGAACCGGTGAGCGGGCGCAGCAGGCGCGTCGAGCGCGCCGTCCAGGTGCCCAGGTCGAAGTCGAAATCGCGCTGTCGATCGGCGGCGTCGGGGAGCGGCTTGGGCTTCCATGCCAGGCGCGTGAGCTTGGCGATGAAGGCGGCCTTCCACGTCGCGCCGCCGTCGCGCGAGTACGAGATGATATACGAGTGCGAGGTCGGCGTGATGTCGGACCATTCGCCGCGGACGAGGATCGACGCGTCGCCGTCGGTGTCTTGCGCGTAGAGATCGCCGCGGCCGTTCGCGAACGAGCCGACCGTCGGCGTCTCGAGCTCGCCCGACGCGCTGTCGATGTACGACTGGCTCCATTGGTGCGCCCGCGGGTCGTAGAGGAACAGGGTCAGCCCCTCCCAGTGACCGCGCGGCCCGTCGGCTTCGATCTCCTCGAGCGACGCGCGCCCGCACCACACCGGTCGCACGGTCACCGTGCCGTCGAGCGTCATGCGCGGCGAGTTCGCGGCGAACGGCTGCAGGATGCGCGTGATGTGCGTGTGCCACACGCCGATGTTGAAGTCGAAGTCGTGCGACCCGTCGCGGGCCGGCGGCGCGGCCGCCCGCGCGCCCGCGGGGAGTGCGCCGGCGAGGGTGGTGGCGAGAGCGAGTAGGGCGGCGAGGAACGATCGCATGGGCCGATGATGCCGGCCCAGGTGGTTCCGGGAAAAGGGCCACCCGGTCGAAAAAGAACTGGTCCACCTATGGCGTCCACGGGCCAGCACGACCGGACCTTCTTCGAGATCGAGCTCGACCGCGCGACCGCCGGGTCGCGCGACGCCGGCCGCGGCCTGCACCGTCAGTTGCGGGCTGCGATCGCCGACGGGCGGCTCAAGGCCGGTACGAAGCTGCCGCCGACGCGCAAGGCGGCGGCGTACTTCGGTGTCTCGCGCAACACCGCGGTCGACGTCTACGAGCGCCTCCTCAACGAGGGATACCTGGTCGCGCGCCACGGCTCGGGCACCTACGTCGCCGAGACGCTGCCGCTGGCCCCGCCGCCGGCCGTTTCGGGCGAGGGTGCTGCGCCCGAGGGTCGGCTGAACGCGTTCTGGCTGCGCGGGGACGTCAGTGACGCGATGGGCTTTTGGCGCGACCGCGACGAGCCCGCCGGGCGAGCACGGCCCGCGAGCGGCATCGACTTCCGGCCGGCGCTGATCGACGCGCGGCTGTTCCCGCTCGACGAGCTGCGGCGCACCATGGCCCAGCAGCTGCGGCGGCTGGAGCGGAAACCGGCGCGGTTCACCAGCCCGCAGGGCAACCCCGGCAACTACCGCCTGCGCGAGGCGATCACCAGCCACATCGCGCTGACGCGCGCGGTCGTCTGCCGGCCCGACGAGATCGTCGTCACCTCGGGCGCGCAACAGGCGTTCGACCTGCTGGCGCGGATCGTGGTGACGCCGGGCGAGACGGTCGTCGCCGTCGAGGATCCGGGCTACCCGCCGATGCGCGTCGCGTTCGCGGCCGCCGGCGCGCGTATCGTCCCCGTGCCGGTCGACGCGGACGGGCTGATCGTCGAGCAGCTGCCGGCGAACGCCGGCGTCGTGTGCGTCTCGCCCTCGCACCACTTCCCGCTCGGCGTGACGATGTCGGCGCGCCGGCGCCGCGAGCTGATCGCGTTCGCGCGCGCGCACCGGGCGGTGATCGTCGAAGACGACTACGACGGCGAGTTCCGCTACGAGGGCAACCCGCTGCAGGCGCTGCGCAGCGCCGACGCCGCCGAGGTCGTGTTCTACGTCGGCACGTTCTCGAAGTGCATGCTGCCCTCGCTGCGGCTCGGTTTCGTGGTCGCGCCGGCCTGGGCGATGCGCACGCTGGTCGCCGCGAAGAACGCGCTCGACTGGCACTCCTCGACCCCGATCCAGCTGGGCGTCGCCGGCTTCATCGCCGGCGGTCACCTCGCCCGACACGTGCGCAAGATGCGGCGACTGTACCGTGCGCGGCGGGAACGGCTGCTGGCCGGGCTGCGCGCCGACCTTGCCGCCTGGCTCGACCCGCTGCCGTCGTTCTACGGCATGCACGTCGCGGCGCTGGCGCGCACCCCGTGCGACCTCGAGATGGCGACGCACACGTTGGCGCAGGCCGGCGTCCACGTCCACACGCTCCAGCGCTACTACCTCGGCGGGCCCGCCGCGCAGGGTCTGGTGTTCGGCTACGGTGCCGCCGACGTCGACGAGATCGAGCGCGGCTTGACGTCGCTGCGCGCGGCGCTAGGTTCCTGACCCGCGCGTCATCGCGGCGAAGAACGCGGCGTGGTCGGCGACGATCGTTTTCTCGATCACCGGGTCGACGGTCAGGTCGGCGTCCCCGTGCTGAAACGTGCCGCCCAGCACGATGCCGTCGCTGCGCGGGAACATGTAGCGGTTCTCGTGCAGCGTGATGTAGTCGACGGCCGGCTGCGGCGCCAGCACCGAGAGCTGTCCGCGAATCGGTTCGAGCTGGGAGTCGCCGGTCAACGCTTTCGCGCCCAGGCCCGTGCAGTTCATGATCAACGGCTCGTCGAGCGCCATCAGGTCGGCGGCGGAGCCGAACGATCGCACGACGATGCGGCCGCCGCGCAGCATCACGTCGCGCAGCAGCGCGCGCAGGTACCGGTTCGGTTCGATAAGCATCGTGAGCAGGCGCGTCGCGTAGCGGGTCGGAAACGGATGTTCGCCGGGGCCGTAGGTCTGGATTTCAGGATACAGGTCAGGCAACAAGCGCGGGCCCGTCGCGGCGAGGAACCCGCCGTCGGGCGTGTCGCGGCAGTCGTAGTTCTCGATCCAGCGCACGCCGTAGTCCTCACCGAGCAGCGTCTGGTAGCGCGCGTACGCAAGGCGCGCGGCCTGGAAGAACTGCTCGCGGAAGGCGTCGTCGATGCGGTCGGGGTCGAAGAGCGAGGTCGGCGTCCATTGCGCGCCGGACAGGTTCGAGGTGGTCAGCGGCGGCAGCTCGCGGGCGTAGACGGTGACCTCGAAGCCGGCGTCCTGCAGCACGCGCGCGGTCGAGAGACCGATCACGCCGCAGCCGATCACCGCGGCGCGCCGCTTCTCCGTCTGCAGCGCGAGCTCGCGCGCGAGCAGCGCCGTCCCCCACGAGAGCGACATGCCGCCGCCGCCGTGCCCGTAATCGTGCACGATGGTCTTGCCGTCGCTGCCCTCCGCCCGCAGGACGAAGCCGCCGGCGCGGTAGGGCCGCAGTCCGACGGTGGTGCGGGTGACGCGATCGAGCGACACCTCGACCGGGACGAGCCGGCGCGCGCTCAGCGCGAGCGCGCGGCGCGGCGTCGCGAGCGCGGTCGCCGCGAAGGCGGCACCGGTCGCGAGGAAACGGCGCCGCGTCACCATCCGGAACAGTTGTAGTCGAGCGTGGTGCTGCAGGCGACGAAATCGTGCGTCTGGTTCGCGGCCTTGCCGACCACGAGATCGTACGTGCGCGGCGGGACGTCGTCGGACTGCAAGGTGACGCGGTAGTGGCCGGCCGGGACGCCGCGCAGCGTGTACGCGCCGTCCGCGTCGGTCACCGCGTGCAGCGTCTTGGCGCCGACGGCGGTCACCTTCACGTGCGGGAGAGGCTGGCCGGTGGTCTGGTCGGTGACGTGACCGGCGACCAGCGCCAAGCCCAGCGCTAGGGTCGGGAGGGAACGGAGCGCATGCATCGCTACTGAGTGTACCGCAATGCAGATCCTCGTCGTCGGCGGCGGGGCGCGTGAAGACGCGCTCTCGTGGCGCCTGGCCGCGTCGCCGTCGTGCGAGGCCCTCTTCCACGCCCCCGGGAACGCCGGGACGGCCGGCCGCGGGACGAATTGGCCGGACTTGGCACCGACCGATGCGCGCGGGATCGTGCGCCGCGCGCGCGAGGCCGGGATCGATCTGGTCGTGCTCGGGCCCGAGACGGCGATCGCGGCGGGGGTCGGCGACGCGTGCCGCGACGCCGGACTGAAGGTCTTCGGGCCCAACCGCAGCGGCGGCCGGCTCGAGAGCAGCAAGGTGTTCGCGAAGCGGTTCCTCGAGCGGCACAACATCCCGACGGCCCGCTTCGCCGCGGTGCACACGTTGGCGCAGGCCAAACGCGCGCTGGCGAATTGGGAGGGCGGCGCGGTCGTCAAGGCCGACGGTCTGGCGGCCGGCAAAGGCGTCGTAGTCTGCGACGACGCGGCGGCGGCGCTCACGCTGCTGACCGACTGGTACGGCCAGGCCGGCATTCCGGGCGGCGGCAACGACGTCGTGATCGAGCAGAAGCTGGTCGGGCGCGAGCTGAGCGTGTTCGCGATCGCCGACGGCCGCGCGATGGTGCCGGTCGTCGCCGCCTGCGACTACAAACGGGCCGGGGACGACGACAAGGGCCCCAACACCGGCGGAATGGGCGCGTACTCGCCGCCGGCGGGCTTCCCGCCCGACATCCTCGACGTCGTGCGCGAGCAGATCGTCGGGCCGACGCTGCGCGGTCTGCTCGCCGAAGGCGAGGACTACCGCGGCGTGCTCTACTGCGGACTGATGCAGACGGCGGCCGGTCCGTACGTCATCGAGTTCAACGCGCGCTTCGGCGACCCCGAGACGCAGGTGCTCATGCCGCGCGTCAACGGCGACTTCGCGCGCTACCTCGCGTCGGCCGCGGACGGCGTGCTCGAGATCGACGCGGCGACCTGGTCGAGCGACGCCTGCGTCGGCGTCGTCCTCGCGACCTCGCGATACCCGTACGAGAATACGGCCGTCAGCAACTTGCCGGCAGATCTGGCGCTGCCGGACGAGGTCGTCGGCTTCTGGGGCCCCTCGACGCGCGAGGGCGCCACCGTCAGCTCGCCCGGCGGCCGCGTGCTCACCGTCGCCGCGCGCGGCAGCGGCGTCGACGAAGCGCGACGACGTGCGTACGACGCCATCGCCGGCCTGCGCGAACGCTTTCCCCCTGGCACGCCGCTGGCGTATCGCTCGGACATCGCGCGCTTAGGCTAGCAGCGTCAGCTGCTCGCCGCTCGGATCGGGCGCGAGGCGTCGCGGCGCGCGAAACCGGACGCCTTGGCGCGCGACGCGCATGCGCTCGGCGATCATGCGCGGGTAGCTGGCCTCGGCGTACCGCCCGTGCCGGTAGAGTCGGCGATAGCGCTCGACCAAGTCGGGCCGCTGCTCTTCGAGGAAGGCGAAGTACGCATCGCGAGTGACCTCACCGAGGTTGAGCGCGTTGTGCCAGACCTGGTGCGCGCCCGCCGCGGCCGCGGCGCGCACGACCGCGCGCAGCGAGTCGAGCTCGTCGGTGAGGTCGGGCAGCACCGGTGCGACGGCGACGTTGACGCGAATCCCGGCGTCGGCCAGCGCCGCGACGGCGCGCAGGCGCTGCGCCGGCGGCGCGACCGTCGGCTCGATGCGCTTGGCCAACGCGACGTCGAGCGTGGCGATGCTGACGTTGACGCCGACGTCGGCGCGCCGCGCGCAGGCGACCAGCAAGTCGAGGTCGCGCACGATCAGCGGCGAGCGGGTGATGATGTGGAACGGACAGCGCGCGTCGCGCAGCGCCGCCAAGACGCCGCGCATCAGCCGGTAGCGGCCCTCGTGCGCTTGGTACGGGTCGGTCGCCGAGCCGATCGCGATGTGCTCGTTGCGCCAGCTCGGGCGCGCTAAATCGGCGCGCAGCGCGCGCGCCAGATTGACTTTGGCGACGATCCGCGCGCCCCACTCGTGAACGCCGTCGAGCTCGCGGTACGCGTGCGTCGCGCGGGCGTAACAGAAGACGCACTGGTGCGCGCAGCCCTGGTAGGGGTTGAGCGACCAGCGGAACCCCATCCCACGCACCCGGTTGAGCGCGTGCTTCGCGGCGACTTCGGCGACCCGCACCTCGCTCGGCCGCCGGGCGATCGACGGACCCGGCATCGAACATATGTTCGATTACCGCCGGGAGGCCCCTGCGATCAGCCGCCGGTGCGGACGAACACGTTCCAGTACCAGACGCCCCAGGCGCCGACGATCGCCGAGTAGATGATCAGCGCGATGCCCCAGCGCGGCAGGCGGTCCTTGACCGCGATCGCCATCAGCGCGAACAGGTACGGCAAGAAATCCAGCATGTGGCGCATCCCGAACTGCACCCAGCCGTTGAGGTAGTACAAGAACGAGGGGAGCGCGACCAGACCGGTCGTGATCCACAGCGCGACGACGAGCCGGCGCGGTTGGCGCGCGAGGAGCGTCAGCACGAGCGCGGGACTGGTGAACGTCAGCGCGAGTCCTTGCGTGGCCGGCTTCACGTACGGCCACTGCACGTGCTGCAGCCACTCGACCAGTTCCGGGCCGCGGAAGAAGAACGAGTAGATCTGGTAGGGCATGTACGAGATTTGGAACGGCGAGCCGGTCGGCGCGCCCCAGCCGTCCTGGTGGTAGTAGAGCGTGTGGCCGATGTCGTCGATCGTCCCCCACATCAATTCGTCGTAGCCGATGAACGCGACCGCCGCGCAGGCCAGCACGATGCCGAACGAGCGCAGCTGCGCGAAGCGCTGTTCGCGCGTCGGCGTGACGTCGGCGAAGGCGCCGGTCCACAGGCCCCACGCGAACAGCGGAAACGCCGCGACTTCGGGAAAGCGCGCGCCGGCCGCGAGGACGGCGCACAGGCCGACCAGCCAGCCGCGGCGCTTCCCGCACAGCTCGAGCAGCGCGCCCAGCGCGAACGCGAGCGCGGTGAGGTGCGCGAGGAACCACACGTCGCCGAGCTCGGCGCACCACCACACGTCGGTCCCCGCGACCAGGAACAGCGCGAGATAGACCTGCGTCGCGAGATCGCGCACGCCGAGCTTCTCGGCCAGCATCCACGCCAGCGCGACCGAGGCCGCGGCGAACAGGATCGCGACGGTCGTCTGATTCGCGTTGGGTCCCCACACCAGCACCGCGGGGATCATGAAGATCGCCGGGACCGGACCGTCGACCCCGTAGTGGTGACCGTGATAGGCCACCGCGTCCATCCAGCGGCCCGGCCAGTCGATCCACATCCGCCCGTGCAACCATGCATCGGCCACCCGGACATAATTGTTTTGCTGCGTGGAACGGAAGTGCGAGCTCAGCAGGATGACGACGAAGCTGACCGCGGCCGCGACGTAGGCACCGGGCACGCGGCGCACACCAAGCGCCACGGTCTTCAAGCGGGACGCGAGGACCATCGGGGCCTGGAGATTCGAGCGTAACCGGCGACCCGCCTGGCGGGTAGTGGAGGATGTCATGTACCAAACGCAGCCGCGTTTTCGCACGCTGGGACCGCAGGTCAATACGGCCGGCCTGCTGGGCCAGGTCTTCGGGATCACGGGCGTCGGCTTCCTGATCACCGCGATCGCCGCGTATCTGTTCCGCGGCATCTCGCCCGGGGCCGGCCTGATCGCGTTCATCGCGGCCTTCGCCCTGATCTTCGTGATCTCGGCGGTGCGCCGCAACCCGCAGGCGGCGCTGCTCTGGTTCTACGCCTTCACCTTCCTCGAGGGCGTCGGGCTGGCGCCGACCATCCAGCGCTACGTGCTGGCCTTCGGCCCCGACGTGGTGGTCAACGCGGCGGCGACGACGGGTGCGGGCATGCTGGCCCTGGGCTGCGTCGCGTACGCCTTCTCGGTCGACTGGCGGCGGTTCCAGGGGCTCGCGTTCGGATTGCTGCTGGCGCTGATCCTGGTCGGGATCATCTCGGTGTTCACCCACTGGGTCCACCCGACGTTCTACGCCTGGGCGACGCTGGGCGTGTTCACGCTCTACACGCTGATCGACTTCAGTCGCATCCGCGCCGGCGGCGACGGGCTGACCGCGGTCGACCTGGCGGTGTCGATCTATCTCGACGCGCTCAACATCTTCATCGCGCTGCTGCAGATCTTCGGCTCGCGCTCTTCTTCGCGCGACTGAAACCGGGACCGGGGGGCCCGGTTCGTGAACAGTAATACATGGCGCGCGCGTACGACGAGGAAGCGGCCCAACCGGCCGGCGACGTCCTCCACGAAGCGTGCGGCATCGCCGGGGTTTACGCGCCCGGAGACGACGTCGCTCGGTTGACCTACTTTGGCCTCTACGCCCTGCAGCACCGCGGGCAGGAGAGCGCCGGCCTGGCCGTGGGCGACGGCACGCAGATCGACGGCCACCGCGAGATGGGCCTGATCACCGGCGTGTTCAACGAAGAGGTGCTCGGGCGGCTGCGCGGCGACGTCGCGATCGGCCATACCCGTTACTCGACCACCGGCAGCTCGGTGGTCGTCAACGCGCAGCCGTTCGTCGACGAATCGGACCTGGGGCCGTTCGCGTTCGCGCACAACGGGAACCTGACCAACGCCGACGAGCTGGCGCTGTTGCTCCCCGACGAGGCGCGGCTCGAGGCGACCTCCGACTCCGAGATCTTGGCGAAGACGATCGCCTTCGCGCCCGGACAGACCTGGACCGAGAAGATCAAGGCCGCGATGCGGCTGGCCGAAGGCGCGTACTCGGTCGTCCTGTGCACCCGCGACGCCCTGTACGGCTTCCGCGATCCGTGGGGCGTGCGGCCGCTGTGCATCGGGACCTACGGCGAAGCCGGCTACATGCTGGCCTCGGAGTCGTGCGCGCTGGCGACCGTCGGCGCGCACTACTTGCGCGAGATCGCGGCCGGTGAGGTCGTGCTGATCGACGAGGACGGGATTCGCACCGAGCACACCGAGATCGTCAAGCCGCCGGCGCTGTGCATGTTCGAGTACATCTACTTCGCGCGGCCGGACTCGGTGCTCAGCGGCCGTTCGATCTACATGGCGCGCTACGAGATGGGACGCGCGCTGGCGCGCGAGCATCCCGTCGACGCCGACGTGGTGATGGCCGTGCCGGACAGCGCGATCCCGGGCGGGATCGGCTTCGCCGCCGAGAGCGGTCTGCCGTACGTCGAAGGGCTGATCAAGAACCGTTACATCGGCCGCACCTTCATCAGCCCCGACCAGAAGATGCGCAGCCAGGGCGTGCAGCTCAAGTTCAACCCGATCGTCGAGAACCTGCGCGGCCAGCGGGTCGTCGTCGTCGACGACTCGATCGTGCGCGGCACGACGACGCCGCGCATCGTCTCGCTGCTGCGCGACGCCGGCGCGCGCGAGGTGCATTTGCGCATCACCTCGCCGCCGATCGTGCACCCGTGTTACCTCGGCGTCGACATGGCGACGTACGCCGAGCTGATCGCCGCCAACCTGAGCGTCGAACAGATCTGCGAACGCGTCGGCGCCGATTCGCTGGGCTACCTGAGCATCGAGCATCTGGTCAGTGCGACCGGGCGCGATCGCAGCGATTTCTGCCTGGGTTGCCTGACGGGGCGCTACCCGAGCGTCCCGGCCGTCTCGTTGGGCGGCGTTCAGGCCGATCGCCAACCCGCGCTCAAAGCATAAGGGAAAGCGTCAGTCACGTTCGGGGCAAGTTCGCGATGATCGTGTCCGTGAATTTTTGATCGGGCAGCTGCGTACCGGTTTGGACCGGTTGCCCGTTCTGCTTGATCATGCGCTTCTGGAGGTCGTAGGGGAAGGTGTAGAGCATCACGC
Source organism: Candidatus Sulfotelmatobacter sp. (assembly GCA_035504415.1). Classification (NCBI taxonomy): domain Bacteria; kingdom Pseudomonadati; phylum Acidobacteriota; class Terriglobia; order Terriglobales; family Candidatus Korobacteraceae; genus Candidatus Sulfotelmatobacter; species Candidatus Sulfotelmatobacter sp. The sequence continues at coordinate 19,187 of DATJRY010000003.1, forward strand.
CGCCTTTCGGCTCGTACTTGGCAAACGTCGCGACGTCGCCGATCGGCGTGAACTTGGAGTTGGCCGGATTCATGCAGCACACGCCGATGACAAGCTTCGACCATCCCCCAATCAGGGCCGCGTACTGCTTGCACCGTGCGATCGTCTGGTCGTATCCCGGATAAGGCGAGTAGTCCATCGTCGTCACATAATCGAGGTACGGCGCGACTTGCTTCAACAGGTCTTGGCATCCGAATAGCCACGCGTCGTAGACGGGAAGCGTGAGGATCGCACTGGGCAGGGCGCTGCGCAGTCGTTGGACGACGAGCCCGAACGAGCTGTCGGCGGACGGCGGTTCGTAGTCGAGATCGACGCCGTCGACCTTCCAGTTCTGGACGGCGTCGACGATCGCGCCGACGAGCGTATCGACCTGGTCGGCGGGAACAGTCCCGAGCCGCGAGCCGAGGACCGAGAGCAAGACCTTCGTCCCGCGCGCGCGCAACTCGTCGATCCATTGCTGGAGCTGCGCTTGCGGGTACACTGCCGTCACGTCGCCGAAGCCCAGCGTGTAGTCGGGCTGGATCCCGATGAACGCGAAGGGGACGATCGTCGCCCGCGCCGGGATCGTATTGGGAGTCGGCAGCGGCGACTGATACTCGCCGATCCAGTAGCAGACGAAAACCTCGTTCGCCATGTCCACACCCTCCGACGGCGGCGATTCGCGCCGTCGGAGCCGCATCCTGCGGAAGGCGAATTAAGCCCTAACCGGCGCGGTCGATCGCGCCGAGCAGCTCGGCGGTGGTCGCGGTTTCGCCCAAGCGCGGGAAGATGCGCTCGACGCTGTTGGCGTGTGCGTCGGGGTTGAGGTCGGTCATCGCGTCGGTCGCCAGCACGACGTGATAGCCGTGCGCGTACGCTTCACGCGCGGTCGACTCGACGCCGATGCTGGTCGCGACGCCGGCCAGGACGATCTGCGTCGCGCCGAGCTTGCGCAGCTCCGCGTCGAGCGCCGTGCCGTGAAAGGCGCCCCAGCTCCGCTTCGTGACCAGCACGTCTTTCGGCTGCGCGTCCAGCTCGGGGACGAGCTCGGCCCAGTCGGGTGCCGGTGCCGCGCTCAAGCGCTGCGCTTGCGTGCGCCCTGACGGTACGGCGGTGACGTTGACGAGCACGACCGGCCAGCCGCGCCGGCGGAACGCGCGCGCCAGCTCGGCGGCGTTGTGGACGACCGGCTCGATCGGGTGCACGGTGGGGTAGGAGACGATCCCTTTTTGCAGGTCGATCACGACCAGTGCGGGCGTCCGGTCGAGCGCGCTGAGCGGCATGTTCTAGATTCCTTCCTCTGCGAATGCGGGGGCGACGTAGCGGCCGCCGCGCAACAACGAGGCGACGGCGGCGAGGACCGACAGCGCGGCGGCGAAGCCGAACGCGATCAGCAAGCCCTGATGGAACGGTGCGGTGATCAGGTGGGGGAAAAACGTCTTGCCGGTCACGATGCGGACGTGCGCGGACGAGAGCGTGCGCAGCGTTCCGCTCGGCGCGAGCAGTTGCTCGACCGGATTGACGCCCAACAGCGCCGCGAACAGCGAGGAGACCGGCGGCAGCGCGGCGACGTGCTGCGCGACCGCGGCCGGCACGCCTTCGCTCTCCAGCCCGTGCGCGAACGCCGTCGGCAGGCTGCCGGCGAGCCCGACGATCATCAGCGAGAAGAAGATGCCGATCGAGAGCAAGCGGCCGGCGTTCATGAACGTCGCGCGCATGCCGGAGGCGACGCCGCGCTCGTCGGCGGGGACGCTGCTCATGATCGCGGCGGTGTTGGGCGCCGCGAACATGCCCATCCCGATGCCGTTCAGCGTGATCAGCAGCGCGAACGCCCAGTACGGGAAGTCGATCGGCAGCCACAGCAGGCCGACGAAGCTCGCGGCCGACACCAGCGCGCCTGCCGTCGCGAACGTGCGCGCGCCGAAGCGATCGGAGAGCATTCCCGAGAGCGGTCCGGCAATCAGGAAGCCGACCGTCAAGGGAAGCAGGTAGATGCCGCCCCACAGCGGCGTCTGGGCGTAGTCGTAGCCGTGCTGCGGCAGCCAAATGCCCTGCAGCCAGATCACCAGCATGAACTGGATGCCGCCGCGCGCGATCGACGCGGCGAGCAGCGCGACGTTGCCGGCCGTGAAGGCGCGGATGCGGAACAGGTCGAGCCGGAACATCGGCTCGGCGACGCTGCGCTCGATGAACGCGAAGGCGATCAGCAGCAACGTGCCGCCGGCGAGCAGCGCCAGCGTCAGCGGACTGGTCCACCCCATGGGATGATCCTTGTACGGATGGATACCGTCGGTGATCCCGATCAGCAGCGCGCTCAAGCCGACGCCGAAGGTGAGGTTTCCCCACCAGTCGATGCGCTCGCGTTGCCGCACGCCGGTGTCGCGCAGCTTGAGATAGGCCCAGATCGTTCCCCAGATGCCGACCGGAACGTTGATCCAGAAGATCGCGCGCCAATCGAACTCGGCCAGCACGCCGCCGAGCACCAGGCCGATGAACATACCGGCGAGTCCGGCGACCTGGTTGATCCCGAGCGCGAAGCCACGACGGTTGGCGGGAAACGCGTCGGTCAGGATCGCGGCGGAGTTCGCGGTCAGCATCGAACCGCCCAGCGCTTGCAGCATGCGCCAGCCGATCAGCCAGTCGGCGCCGCTCGCGCCGCGAAACGGGTCGAACGAGAGCATGATCGACCCGAAGGTGAAGATCACGAACCCCGCGTTGTACATGCGCACGCGGCCGTACATGTCGCCGAGCCGCCCGAGCGTGACGACCAGCACCGACTGCACGAGCAGATAGCCCATGATCATCCACAGCAGGTAGCCGATGTTGCCCGGCGCGAGCGGGTCGAGCTGGATGCCGCGAAAGATCGCCGGCAGCGAGATGATGACGATCGACCCGTCGAGCGCCGACATGAAGACCGCCAGCGTGGTGTTCGACAGCGCCACCCACGCGTAGCGGTCGGTCTTCGTCTCGCTCACAGGTGTTGCGCCAACCGTTCCAGCAGCGGCGCCGCGTCGGCGAGCGTCCGCAACTCGGCGGGCGTGAAGCCGTCCTCTAGTGCGCGCGCCAGTAGAGACACGCGTTCCGAGCGTCGATTGCGCACGACGTCCCGCCCGGCGCCGGTGATGGAGACGACGACGCGCCGGCCGTCGTCCGGGTCCGGCTTGCGAGCGACCAGGCCGCGCGCCTCGAGCGCCGCGAGCGTCGCGCCCATCGACTGGGAGCTGATCTGCTCGAGCTTGGCCAGCTCGGTCACCGTCGTCGGGCCGCAGCGCTCGAGGCGCGAGAGGGCGGAGGTTTCGGGCAGCGTCAGCTCCTCGCTGGCCTGTGCCTGCCGAAGCCGCCGCACGAGCACGCCGAGCCCGACCCGCAGCGCCGCCGCGACATCGCCTGCACTCGGGGGAGATTTCACGATGCTAAGTCTAAACTACGAAGGTCAGACTTTGCAACTGCCTTGAATTGCAGCCGGGGTGACCGGAAGCCCCAAGACTGGCGCTGCACCGACGAGTCGGCGATCAGACGTCCGACGAACGGGAATTGACCGCTGTACAGAGCGAGACCGGTGGAACCGTCGACCAGGTACATCGTCGTCTCAATCGCCTTGGAGACGTCGATCCCAATCGTCTCGCAAGCGACGAGCACGTCGCGCTCGAGCCATTTCGACTCGAATGCCGCAGCGTAGTTCCTGCAACCGCGACACCTGCAACCGTCCCCGGCGAAGTCGAGGTATGCGACCGCTGTCGCAGCGGGGTCATACGCGACGATCTCGCCGTTTGGACCGGTCAGGCGCTGCATGTGCGGACCTCCGGCGCTCTTGGTCCGCTCATCCTGCCGGTCCGTCGTTCGCGTCCTCGAGAAGGCAGGCTAGACCGTGGCCATCTCCTTGGTCACGCCGTTGGTCGAGAAACCGTGGGCGGCGAGATCTTCGGCGAGGGTGACGAAGGCGCGCACCGGCGTGCCGGTCGGGCCTTTGGCCAGGTACGACGACTCGCTGTCGAGATAGGCGGTGCCGGCGATGTCGAGGTGGATCCACGGCCTCTCGGCGACGAACGCCTTGAGGAAGGCGCCGGCGGTTTCCGCGCCGCCGGGACGTCCACCGGTGTTCTTGAGGTCGGCGATGTCGCTCTTGATCTGCTGGTCGAAGTCGGGGAAGAGCGGCAGACGCCAGTAGCGCTCGCCGACGTCGCCGACGAGGCCCAAGAACCGCGCGACGAAACCTTCGTCGTTCGACATCACGCCGCTGGCGGCGTGGCCGAGCGCGACGACGCACGCGCCGGTCAGGGTCGCCGCGTCGACGATCTTGGTCGCGCCCAGCTCGACCGCGTACGCGAGCGCGTCGGCGAGGATCAGGCGACCCTCGGCGTCGGTGTTGAGGACCTCGATCGTCTTGCCGTTCATCGCGCGCAGGATGTCGCCCGGTTTCATCGCGCGCGGACCGGGCAGGTTCTCCGACGACGGAACCACGCCGATGACGTTGATCTTCGGACGCAGCTTCCCGATCGCCCACAGCGCGGCAATGACGCCGGCGCCGCCCGACATGTCGTACTTCATCTCGTGCATGTTCTCGGGCGGCTTGAGCGAGATGCCGCCGGAGTCGAACGTCAATCCCTTGCCGACCAGCGCCAGGGTCTCGTTCGAGGACGGATCGCCTCGGTAGCGCAGGACTGTCAGCGTCGCGGGCTCGTCCGAGCCGCGCGAGACGCCCAGCAGCGCGCCCATCCCCTTCTGGGTCATCCACGCTTCGTCGTAGACGGTGACCTCGAGACCGGCGTCGGCGGCCAGCTCCTTGGCGCGATTGGCCAGGTGCGTGGGCGTCATGTCGTTGCCGGGCGTGAGCGCCATGCGTCGCGCCGCGTTGACGGCTTCGCCGACGATCGAGCCGCGCTCCGCGCCGCGTTTCACCGCGTCGCGTTCGTAGCCGCCGCTCAGGATCGTCACCTCGGTCGTGACGACCGGTTTGTCGGGCTCGGTGCGGTAGAGCGTGCCGTCCAGCGTCCCGGCTTGCGCGCCTTCGGCGACCGCCGAGGCGGCTTGCGCCGCGTCGAGCCCGTTCTCCGGCAGCGCGATCGCGATGCGATCGACGCCGCGCTTGCCCAGATAGCGCACCGCGGTGCCGGCGTACTTGGCCAACGCGCCCGCGGTCAGCTTCGCCTTCTCACCCAGCCCGACCACCAGCACGCGCCCGAACGGCGATCCCTTGGCGTGGATCAGCGACGTTTCGTTCGCTTTGCCGGTGATCTCGCCGGTCAGCACGTCGCTGATCGCGCCACCGAGTGCGCGATCGACCTCGGCCGCAGCGCCGTCGAGCGGGCTGCCCGAGAAGACCGGGACGACGAGCGCGCCGGTCGCGACCGACGCGGCCGCGTCGTGCGAGACGTGGACCTGCATGGAGTTCCTCCAGGGGGACAGAAACGGCCAAACGACCGTGATGGACAACCTGTTTTCGTTTACGCGAATCTTCGTTTTGGCCCTTTGGTTCGACGGTGCTTCTGCGCAGGCTCGACGTGCGTGATGCGTACGCCCGGGCGGGCGTCGACATCGATGCGGGCAACCTGGCGGTACAACGGTACCGCGAGGTGACGTCCGGCTGGAGTCATCCCGACCAGCTTGGGTCGCTCGGCGGATTCAACGGGCTGTTCCGGCTGCCAGGCGACGCCAAGCGCGCGTTGGTCGGATCGACCGACGGCGTCGGCACGAAGCTCTTGATCGCCGCGTCGTTGCGGCGCTACGACACGGTCGGCGCCGATTTGGTCAACCACTGCGTCAACGACATCCTGGTCACGGGCGCCGATCCGCTGTTCTTCCTCGATTACCTGGCCGTCGGCAAGCTCGATCCCGACTTGGCCGCCCTCGTCGTCGCGGGCGTTCACCGCGCGTGCCGCGAGAACGGTTGTGCGTTGCTCGGCGGCGAGACGGCCGAGATGCCCGGCGTCTACCGGCCGGAGCACTTCGATCTGGCCGGCACGATCGTCGGTATCGTCGAGCTGGACGCGATCCCCGATCCCAACCGGGTGGGCGAGGGCGACGCGATCCTCGGCTTGCCCGCCGTCGGGCTGCACACCAACGGCTACAGCTTGGCGCGCTCGCTGATCGGCGAAGACGAATACGGCCAGCCGCTCGGGTCGACGACGTACGGCGACGCGCTGCTCGCGCCGCACCCCTCGTACCTGCACGCGGTGCGCGCGATTCGCGCCGTCGCCGACGTCAAGGCGATGGCGCACGTCACCGGCGGCGGACTGATCGACAACGTGCCGCGCACGCTGCCCGAGCACGTGAAGGCAGTCTTCGAGCAGACGCGATGGGACGTGCCGCCGATCATGGCCGAGCTGGTGCGTCGCGGCGATCTGGGCAGCGAGGAGCGCTATCGCACGCTGAACATGGGTGTGGGCTATACGCTCATCGTGCCGTTCACCGACGTGGACGCGGCGCTGGCGGCCGTACCGGGGACGCGCGTCGTCGGCTTCGTGCAGCCGCGCCGCGACGACGAGCCGCGCGTCGTCGTGCGCCCGGCGCGCAGCTGAGCGAGCCGGAGCCGCGATGCCGGTTACGCTGCTCGCGTCCCTCGACGACGACCGCTTCGGTGCCGACGTGCTGGCGCAGGTGCACGCACGCGCGCAGCGTGCCGGCTTCACGCTGCGGCTCGAGGACGGTCCCGACGAGCGGCTCGCGGCCTGGATCGACGCGGAGTTCCCCGGCACCTGGTGGTCGACCGAGGCGGCAGGCTCGAGCACGTTCATCGCCGAGCGCGGCGAGGAGATCCTCGGCTTCGTCGCGTTCGCCGGGGAGATGGACGCGCACTGTCGCTGGCTGCGCGCCTGGCGGGGGCGCCGCGAGCTCGGCATGGTCGGGCCGGTCGGGATAAGCGCCAGCGAGCGCGGCAGCGGTGCCGGCGCGCTGCTGATCACCGCGGCGCTCGCCGAGCTGCGCGCGCGCGGGTACGAACAGGCGCTCTTCCCCGCCGCCGAGGGCGAACGATTCGTCACCGCCGTCACCCGCTTGACCGACGCGCGCATCGTCGACTCGTTCGCGCGCGGCGACTTCCGCCACCGGTATCGCGCGACGATTCTCGCCTCGGGCGCCGGGACCAACGCGCGCAACGTGCTGCAGCGCGTCGCGGCCGGCGGCTTGCCGCTCGACGTCGACGCGGTGATCTCGGCCCAGCCCGGCGCCGGGTCGCTCGACGCGGCGCGCGAGCACGGCGTGCCGCCGATCGTCGTCGCGTGGGACCGTGCGGCGGAGTCGCGCGCCGCCTACGACGCGCGGCTGGCCGACACCGTCGCGGCGACCGAACCCGACGTCGTGCTCCTACTGGGCTGGATGCACTTGCTGGCGCCCGCGTTCCTCGCGCGTTTCCCCGATACCATCAACGTTCATCCCGCGTTCCTGCCGCTCGATCCGCGGGCCGACGCGCTGGTCGCGCCGGACGGCTCGACGATCCCGGCGCTGCGCGGCGCGCATGCGCTGCGTGACGCGCTCGCGCAAGGCGTGCGCTGGGTCGGAGCGACGTCTCACCGCGTCACCGAGCATACGGATCGCGGCGAGGTGCTGGTCCGCATCCCGGTCGCGGTCGGTGAGACGACCAGCGAACCGGCGCTGCGCGATAAAGTGCGCCCGGCCGAGTTCGTCGCGGTCGAGAGCGGAATTCGCCGCTGGGCCGGCCAGCGGGAAGGAGATGCCGCATGAGCGACGACCAGGCTCATCTCGCCGTCCCGGTCGGTCCCGACGATCACGCGCGCGGTCCCGCCGACGCGCCGGTGACGCTGGTCGAGTACGGCGACTTCGAGTGTCCCTACTGCGGGCGCGCCGAATCGACCGTCCAGGCGCTCGCGCGGCGGTACCCGACCCAGCTGCGGATCGTCTTTCGGAGCTTTCCGCTGCTCCAGCACCGGCACGCCGAGAAAGCCGCCGAGGCCGCCGAGTTCGCGGCCGACCACGGCAAGTTCTGGGAGCTGCACGATCTGCTCTACCAGCACCAGGACGCGCTCGACGAGCCGCACCTGCTCGGCTACGCGCGCGAGCTCGGGCTGGACGCGGACGCGCTGGCGACCGCGCTGCGCGAAGGAACGTACGCGCCGGTCATCGCCGAGGTGAAAGAAGGCGGCGAAGAGAGCGGGATTCCCGGCACGCCGGCGTTCTTCCTCAACGGCCTGCTGTTCGAGGACGATCCCACCGAAGCCAATCTCGCCGGCGCGATCGACTGGCTGCTCGAGCACGGCAGCGCGTAGCGCGCTACGCGAACGCCAAGTTGGGGTCGGCGACGAGCGTCGCCGCGTCGGCGCGCGCATCGACCGCGCGGTGCTCGGCGGCAGCGGCGATCATCGCCGCGTTGTCGGTGCAGAAGCGCCGCTCGGGAATGAACGTCGGGATCCCGCGGCGCGCGCCGAGCGCCGCGAACGCCGCTTGCAGCGCGCCGTTGGCGGCGACGCCGCCGCTGAGCACGAGCGCGCGGTAGTCGCGCTCGTCGAGCGCGCGCGCGACCCGATCGATCAGAACGTCGACGACCGCGGCCTGGAACGAGGCGGCGACGTCGGCGCGCGAGGCGCCGCGGCCGCGCTCGGAGTCCAGGAAGTAGCGCACCGAGGTCTTGAGCCCCGAGAAGCTCATGTCGAGCGTTCCGGGATCGGGTCGGTGACGCGGAAACGCGTACGCCCGCGGATCGCCGGCGCGCGCCAAGGCCTCGAGCGCCGGGCCGCCGGGAAACGGAAGGTCGAGCAGTCGCGCGGTCTTGTCGAAGGCTTCGCCAGCGGCGTCGTCGCGCGTCTTGCCCAGCACGCGCATGGTGGTGGGCCCTTCGACGGCGACGAGCTGCGAGTGACCGCCGGAGACGAGCAGCGCGAGAAACGGGTACGCCGGCGGCTCGTCGCGCTCGAGAAACGCCGCGAAGATGTGGCCGTGCAAATGGTTGACGGCGTACAGCGGTAGACCGGTCGCGAACGCGAGCGCTTTGGCCGAAGCGACGCCGACGACCAGGCTCCCGATCAGCCCCGGGCCGGCGGTCACGGCGATGCCGTCGAGATCGCCCAGGTCGACGCCGGCGCGGCCGAGCGCGTCGTCGACCGCCGCCGAAAGCAGCGCCGTGTGACGGCGTGAGGCGATCTCGGGGACGATCCCGCCGTACTTGGCGTGAAAGGCGTCCTGGTTGGTCGAGACGTTCGAGAGGACGCGCACGCCGTCGCGGACGACGGCGGTCGCCGTGTCGTCGCAGGACGTCTCGATCCCCAGCAGCAGCACCTCCGAGAAAACCCGTCGTGGCCCGGCACCGGTTGCGCTACCATGCGCAGGTGCGGCTCGACCCCCGATATCTGGCGCTGAGCGTCTGCGGCGGAACGGCGTTTCTCGACATGTACGCGACGCAACCGCTGTTGCCGAGCCTGCGCCAGACGTTCGGCGCCGACGAAGCAGCGGTCGGCGCGACGATCTCGGCGCTGACCTTCGCCTGCGCGCTGGCGGCGCCGTTCGTCGGGCCGCTGGCCGACGCGCTGGGCCGCAAGCGCGTCATCGTGGGCGCGATCTTCGTCCTGGCGCTGGTCACCTTCGCGGCCGCCGGCGCGCGCTCGCTGCACGCGCTGGTCCTGTGGCGTTTCGCGCAAGGGCTGTGCATGCCGGCGGTCTTCGCCGTCACGCTCGCCTACATCGCCGAGGAGTTCCCGCCGCAGGTCGGCGGGCGCGCCATCGGCGCGTACATCGCCGGCAACGTGCTGGGCGGCTTCCTGGGCCGGTGGATCGCGGCGCTCGTGACGGCGCGCTGGGACTGGCAGGCCGCGTTCGTGGTGCTGGGCGCCCTCAACGTCGGCGGCGGCGTGCTGGTGCTGCTCGCGCTGCCCGGCGCGCGTCACTTTCGCCGCCAGTCGTCGGCGATCGACGCGGTGCGCGCGATGGGGCGCTTCGCGCGTCACCCCACGCTGCTGGCGACCTATGTCGTCGGCGGCAGCGTGCTGTTCACGCTGACGGCGGCATTCACGTTCGCGACCTTCTATCTGGCCGCGCCGCCGTTCGCGCTGCCGACCTTCGCGCTCGGGAACGTCTTCGCCGTCTACCTGCTGGGCGTCGTCGCGACGCCGTTCGCCGGCCGGCTGATCGACCGGCTCGGCCACCGTGCGACGCTGTTGATCGCGCTGGCAACCAGCGCCGCCGGGATCGTGCTCACGCTGATTCCGCGCCTGCCGGTGGTCGTGCTCGGTCTCGGGCTGGTCTCGACCGGCGTCTTCGCCGCGCAGGCGGCCTCGCAGGGCTACATCGGCGTGGTGGCGCGCGAGCGCCGCTCGACGGCGGCCGCCCTCTACCTGACCGTCTACTACACGGCCGGCGCCTTGGGCGCCCTGGTCCCGGCGCTGTTCTGGGCGCGCGGGGGCTGGCCGGCGACGGTGGCGCTGATCGTGGCGGTGCAGCTGGTCACGGCCGTGGTCGCCGCGCTGGGCTGGCGCGGGGGCGGGGGAGCGGACGCCGAAGCGTTCGGGTGATGCTGAGCATCGCGAGCGAACCCGTCGACGGACGGCAGCGCGTCGTCGCGATCGCGGTGATCTTCGGGCTCGCCGCGATCAGCATCGTCGCGCTCCCGTACGCCGCCGTGCCGGCGCCGCGCGCGCCCGGCTTGCAGCCGGCGCTGCTGGGGATCGCGTTCTTCGGCTACTTCATCACCGGCTATCTGCTGCTCAGCCAGTTCCAGGCCAGCCGGCTGGTCGGGACCGCGATCCTGGGCTGCGCGTACTTGGGGGCGGGGCTGATCGCGTGCTCGTACGTGCTCACCTTCCCCGGCCTCTTCCCGTTCACGATTCAGCCGGGTGCGTCGTACTGGTTATGGGCCGTCTGGCACGTCGAGTTCGCGCTGGCGGTGCTGGCGGCGCTGATCGCCGATCGCGCCAAGTGGAGCGTCCCGGATCGCGCAACCGCCGCGCGCTGGACGCTGCCGATGCTGCTGGTAACGCTGGCGATCGTCGCGTTCCTGGTCGGCATCGTCGTCGCCAACGCCGGACCGCTCTCGAGCAACGTGCAGGGCGAGGTCTACCGCACGCTCGCGCGCGCCGCGGCCGGCGAAGTGATCGTGCTGACGAACGTCGTCGTGCTGGCGCTGGCCGTCGCCTGGACGCAAGGGCGCACGGTCTTGCAGACCTGGCTGATCGTCGCGCTCGCCGCCGCGGTGCTCGACGTGCAGGTCACGCTGACCGCCGGCGAGCGCTACACCGTCGGCTGGTATCTCGCGCGCTTGCTGGTGATCGTCTCGTCGACGGCGGTCCTCTCGGCGTACTTGCGGCAGATGCACGTACTGTTCGCGAAGCTGAGCGATCTCTCGATGGTCGACGGGTTGACCGGCTTGCCGAACCGGCGCTTCTTCGAAGAGCGGCTCGACGCCGCGATCCGCAGCGCGCACCGCACGCACCGGCCGCTGGCGCTGCTGCTCGCCGACGTGGACGGCTTCAAGCAGTTCAACGACACCTACGGGCACCTGGCCGGCGATGAGGCGCTCAAAGCGGTGGCGTCGGCCATGCGCGCGGCGACGCTGCGGCCCGGCGACGTGGTCGCGCGCTGGGGCGGTGAGGAGTTCGTCGCGGTCCTGCCGGAGACCGATCGCGACGGTGCCTGCATGGTGGCCGAACGCTTGCGCTCGTCGGTCGAGTCGCTGTTGATCGCCCACCGCCGCGCGCCGACGCCGCACGGCGTCGTCACGCTGTGCGTCGGGGTCGCGATGCTCGGAGAGAGCGACGCCGGCGTCGACGCGCTGACGGCGCGTGCCGACGCCGCGCTCTACCGGGCCAAGCGCGACGGCCGCAACGCGGTGGCCGTCGAGCTCGCCCCGGACGACGCGTCGCTTCCCGTCTAGCGGCGGGAGTCGACGCGCGCGGCCAACTCGTCGGCGAAGGCGTCGACGGTGACCGTGCGCTTCTCTTCGGTGCCGCGCTCGTTGACGTTGACGGTGCCCTCGGCGAGCTCGCTCTTGCCGACGACCAGGATGTAGGGCACCTTCTGCGTCTTCCAATGGCGGATCTTGTAGCCGAGCTTCTCGTTCGAGGCGTCGGCGTCGGCGCGGAAGCCGCGCGCGCGCAGCCGGTCGCGCACGTCGTACGCGTAGTCGAGCTGGTGCTCGGAGATCGGAACGACGACGGCCTGCGTCGGCGCGATCCAGGCCGGAAAGGCGCCCGCGAAGTGCTCGATCAGCACGCCGAAGAAGCGCTCCATCGAGCCGGCCAGCGCGCGGTGGATCATCACCGGCCGGTGGTCGGCGCCGTCCGAGCCGCGGTACTTGAGGTCGAAGCGCTCGGGCAGGACGAAGTCGACCTGCACCGTGCCCAGCTGCCATTTGCGGCCGATCGCGTCGTGCAGGTTGATGTCGAGCTTGGGCCCGTAGAACGCGCCGCCGCCCTCGTCGATCCCGTAGGGCAGGTTGTGCGACTCGAGCGCGTTGCGGATCGCTGCCTCGGCGAGCGGGTCGGTCGGTCCGCGGTCCGCGCGCGTGCTCAGGAAATACTCGAAGTCGGTGAACTGGAACGCTTCCATCAGCCGCAGCGCCTCGTCGAGCGTCTGCTCGAACTCGCCTTGCAGCTGCTCGGGCGTGCAGAAGAGGTGCGCATCGTCCTGGGTGAAGCCGCGTACGCGGGTCAGGCCGTGCAGCGTTCCGCTGCGCTCGAAGCGGTAGACGGTGCCGAACTCGCTGTAGCGCAGCGGCAGATCGCGGTACGAGCGACCTTCGCTGCGATAGATCAGGATGTGGCCCGGACAGTTCATCGGTTTGAGCCGGAAACGCTGGCCCTCGACTTCGATCGGCCCGAACATGCCGTCCGCGAAGTGCTCGAGGTGTCCGGAGGTCGCGTAGAGGTTCTCGTGCACGATGTGCGGCGTCACCACCGGCAAGTAGCCGCGCTCGCGTAGGCCGTCGCGGATGAACTGCTCGACGATGCCGCGCATCAGCGCGCCCTTGGGGTGCCAGAACACCAGGCCCCCACCGGCCAGCTCGTCGACGTGGTACAGATCGAGCTCGGCCCCCAGCTTGCGATGATCGCGCTTCGCCGCTTCTTCGAGGAACACCAAATAGTCGTCGAGCTCTTGCTGCGTCGTGAACGCGGTGCCGTAGATGCGCTGCAGCATCGGGTTGTGCTCGTCGCCGCGCCAATAGGCGCCGGCGACCGACATCAGCTTGAGCGCACCGATCGCACCGGTGCTCTCGGCATGTCCGCCGCGGCACAGGTCGGTGAAGCCGCCGATCGTGTAGAGCGTGATCGGCTCGTCGGCCGGAATCTCGCTGGCGATCTCGACCTTGTAAGGGTTGTCGCGGAACGCCGCGATCGCTTCCTCACGCGTGACCCGCCGCCCGGTCATCGGGTAGTCGGCCGCGACGATCTCGCGCATGCGCCCTTCGAGCTTCTCCAGGTCCTCCGGCGTGAACGGCGTGCCGCGGTCGAAATCGTAGTAGAAGCCGTTTTCGATCGCGGGGCCGATGGTCGGCTTGGCCTCGGGAAACAGGTCCTGCACGGCGTACGCCAGCACGTGCGCGGCGGTGTGGCGGAGATGCGCGATGTCGACGGTACTGGTTGTGGTCACGCGCGTTCCTTCGCCGCGCGCCTTCGGCGTGCCTCACGGCACGGTGTGGCGTGACGAAACGAGCAGGAGCCGCTAGACTCCTGGCGATGAGCGCCGCGATCGATCCACATCCCGAGAGCCACGGCGACGAGGTCCAAGCCCAGACGCTGCGCGACCTGGTGCTGGGGATGGCCGACGGGCTGACCGTCCCGTTCGCGCTGGCGGCCGGAGTGACCGGCGCGGTCGCCGCGAGCGGGATCGTGCTGACCGCGGGCCTGGCCGAGATCGTGGCCGGGGCGATCTCGATGGGACTGGGCGGCTACCTGGCCGCGCGTACCGACGCGCAGCATTACGCGCGCGAGTACCAGCGCGAGGTCACCGAGACGATCGAGATCCCCGGCGAGGAGCGGGCCGAGGTCGCCGCGATCCTGCACGGCTACGGCTTACGCGAACCGGTGCTCTCGCGAGCGGTCGACCAGATCGCGCAGGACCAGCGGCGCTGGGTCGATTTCATGATGCGCAACGAGCTCGGGCTCGAACGGCCCGACGAGCGCGCGGCGCCGCGCAGCGCGGTGCTGGTCGGCGGCGGCTACGTGCTGGGCGGCATCTTCCCGTTGGCGCCGTACGCGCTCGTCGTCGACGCGCACCAGGCGCTGTTGTGGTCGATCGGCTGCACGTCGATCGCGCTGCTCGTGTTCGGTGCGGTGCGCGCGCGGATCCTCAACGCCCGCGTGCTGCTCGGCGCGCTGCAGACCTGGGCCATCGGCGCGCTCGCCGCGGGTGCCGCGTACGGGTTGGCGCGCGCCGTCATGCGTTAGGGCGCGCGCCGACCACGTTCGCGTCCCGCCTATCGGCGGAAGAGTCCGGCGCTCAGGCCGCGCGCGCTGCCGGGGAAGGCCTGCCGGTTCAAGCCCAGCAGGGACTTCACGGTGTCGAACATCGTGAGCCCCTCGAGCTTGCGCGCGATGCTGGTCTGGCCGATCGACGCGTACGTCGCGGTCGAGACCAGGGTGAAGCTCTCGTTCGGCCCGGTCCAGCCGGTGATGCCGCAGCCGGGGACGTACGAGACCGCGATTTCGAGGTTCGAGTAGGCGTACTGCACGACGGCACCGGTCGCCGGCGTCGGGCAAACGCTCGCGCCCGGGACGGTGCCGACCGAGGTGACCGTCGCGGTGACGCCGGCGTACGGCGACCACGTCTGGCCGGCGGTCAGCGTCGTGGGAACCAGCAGCGGATTGCCGGGAACGACGTAGGTGCCGCCGGCCGACGCCTCGATGCCGACGTTGTAGCCGCTCGCGCTGGACGTCACGCCCATATCGGCCGCCGAGTAGTCGTAGAAGTTGGCCTCGCTCGTGAGCAGCGTGGCTTCGGTGCCGGAGCTGACCCCGAGGACGAAGGCCTCGTAGCCGTCGATCAGATCCGGCTCGGCGTAGAGCGTGAGCGTGTCGGCCTCGCCACTGGCTTCGCCCTGATAGTTCCAGCCGCGCGAAGGCGCGTAGGCCAGCATGTCGCCGGTCACGCTGGCCGGAGTCGGCGTCGCGGTGGGTGGGGGCGCCGTACCGCCACCTCCCCCGCCGCCGCCGCTGCACGCAGCGAGGCCGACGACGAGACAAAATCCAACAAGGAGCCGCTTCATCCTAATGCGTCCCTTTCCAAGGTGGCTCAGTTGTGCTACAGACGTACCAGCACCAACTCAGGATTCCTTGGCAGCGGCCTCCACGTTTTTTTGACCTATGAAGAAGACCTCACAATATTGTGAGGTCTTCTTGGTCGTGGTGGGCGGCAGAAGGATTGAACTTCTGACCTCCACAGTGTCAATGTGGCGCTCTCCCACTGAGCTAGCCGCCCGTTCGAAACGACAGTCTACCGGAACAGACGCGGTGCGTCAAACCGCGCGGCGATTCCTCGCGTGACCCCGCGCACCATGTATCGGAACGGTTAAGGGACGCCATCCCCGGCGCCGACCAGAGGAGCAGGCGGGTGGTGAACCCCGCCCTTTTCGCCCCTTCTGCTGGACAAGCCGGGAGTCTTCAGATGTTCGAACGCACCCCCGCCACGCGCGCGCTGGCGGCGGCCGTGGCCGCTGCGGCGGTGCTGGCCGCCTGCTCCGGAGGCGGCGGCAGCGCGCCGATCTCGACGATCACGCCGGCCGGGCCGCAATCGGCCGTCCGCGCGGCGGCCGACGCCGACTGGAAGGGCGGCGGCGGCGCCTCGCCCGCCCCGAGCGTCATCAGCGCGAGCCCGAGCAGCCTCGAGTTCACCGCGCCGGAGGCGGCGGCCGGAACCGCGCAGACGGTGACGGTCACCGTCAACGACTCCGTCATCGACTCGGTCACCGCGTCGATCGCCGGCACCGGCAACTGCCCGACCGTCTCGCCCGCCACGCTCACCCCGCCGGCCAGCGCGCACCACAAGCACCACTCGCTGTTGTGGACGCTGATCTGGGACGTCTTCTGGTGGATCGACTGGCACAAGGACAATAGCGGTCACGACGAAGGGCCGTGGACGGCGAACCTGACGGTGACGCCTGCCGGCGCCGGCCCCGCCTCGTGCACGATCACGTTGACGGGCACGAACAGCGACGCCAAGGAGCATGCCTGCGATCCGACGCTGACGATCCCGGTTACCGTCGACGCGCCGGCCAGCCCCAGCCCCAGCCCGACGCCGAGTCCGACGCCGAGCCCCACCCCGACGCCGACGGCTACGCCGACCGCGGCCGCGACGCCGACGCCGACGCCCACCCCGATCTCCCGCGGCGGCTGACGCCGTCCGGCAGGGTCTGACGGGCGCGTAGCGCAGCGAATCGGATGACCTCGCTGCGCTACGAGTCCGTCGCCCCGGTGCTGATCGTCGAAACGGTCGAGCCGACGCGCGACTTCTTCCGCGATCGGCTCGGCTTCTCGCAAGTCGCCGAGGTGCCGCACGAGGGACACCTCGGCTTCGCGATGCTCGAAAAAGACGGCGTCACCGTGATGGTGCAGTCGCACGCCAGCGTGATCGCCGACGTCGGCCACGACGCGGCCCGCGCCGTCAACGCGACGATGTCGGGCCGTGGTGCGGCGACGTTGTTCGTGACCGTCAACGAGATCGAGCTGCTCGTCCCCGCCGTCGCCGACGCGGACGTGCTCGTACCGTTGCGCAAGACGTTCTACGGCATGCACGAGATCACGATCCGCGAACCGGGCGGGCACGCGATCACGTTCGCCTCACGGTTGGCGACGTGATCGCGCGCGGGTCGAATCAGCCCTTTTGCTGCTTGACCATCATCTGGTGGCGGTTGAGGACCTCGATCCGGTCAGCGTGCCGCTGGCCTAGGAACTTCTGGTCGTAGTAGACCTTGATGAGCTGGTCGCGATGCAGCGCGCTCATCTGGTACGTGGTCTTGCCGTCTTCGGAGAAGATCTGGTCGAAGTGCGGCACCAGCAGGAAGCTCAGCTCCTTGCCGGTTTTGTCGTCGATGACCTTGACGTTGGTCGTCGAGATGTGGACGAGGCTGCCCTCGACCCAGGCTGAGCCGACAGGGCCCGCGATCGCGGGGGCCGGCATCGAGAAGCTTGCGACGAGTGGGAGTGCCGCGAGACCTGCGGCGAGCAGAAAAGTACGCATGGCGCCGTTGTACCCGGCTAGGCTGCTTTCTTTGCACCGGTCCGGCGCTTCTTTTTCCGGACCGCCTTGACGGAAGCGGTCAGGGCCTCGGCGAGGGGCCGGGCCTCGTCGGCGATGATCCGCTCGACCAGGCCGACGACGGCGCACTCCTCGTCGTGCAGGTCGTGCGCCGCGGCCTTGGCGACGGCGCGCGCCGCCAGCTCCAGGGCACCGTTCGCGACGAAGCGGTCGATGATACCGGGAAAGATGTAGGACTTGCGGCAGACGGCCGGCGTGTTCCCCAAGCGCTCGGCGACGGCCGCCACCACCTCGGCGACCTGCTTTTTGCGGCCGGTCGCGCTGGCTTCGGGCTCGTGGATCGCCGCCAGCTGCAGTGCGCAGGAGAGCGTCGCCTGCCACGTGCGATAGTCTTTGGCGGTGAAATCCTCGCCCGAGGCCGCGCGCAGATAGGCGTTGACGTCCTCCGAGCGGACCTCGTGCGGCGCGCCGTCTTCGCCGACGTACTCGAAAAGGTGTTGGCCGGGCAGGTCCTGCACGGCGGCGACGATGCGCGCGACGCGCCGATCGTGCACCGTCACGTCGTGCATCTTGCCGCTCTTGCCGCGGAAGTGGAAGCGGATCATCGCACCGTGCACGCGCACGTGCTCTTCGTGCAGCGTCGTCAGCCCGAACGAGTCGTTTTCCCGCTCGTACTCTTCGTTGCCGACGCGGATCGAGGTCTCTTCGAGCAGCCGCACCAGCGTCGCGAGGACCCGCTCGCGCGGCAAACCGCGCAGCGCGAGATCGCGTGCGACCGCGGCACGGATCGTCGGCAACGCCTTGGCGAAAGCCAGCATGCGGTCGAACTTCGTCTCGTCGCGCACCGCGCGCCAGCGCTTGTGGTAGCGGTATTGCTTGCGTCCGCGCGCGTCGCGACCGGTCGCCTGGAGGTGGCCGTCGGCCAGCGGGGAGATCCAGACGTCTTGGTAGGCGGGCGGGATCGCCAGGGCGCGGATCCGCGCCAGCGTGGCGGCGTCGCGCACGGGGCGCCCCTGCGGATCGACGTACCGGAAGGCGCGGCCCTGCCGCACGCGCCGAATGCCCGGCTGAGCGTCCGTCGTGTAGCGGAGCCCGGCTGCCTTGGCCGCCTGCGGGCCGTCGGTCGCTTCCATGACGCGATTCTACCCCAACGACCCTGGACAGGAATCGCCCACCCCGCTACAATAACCCGGTTCGTCCGTCGAGCGCCGTGGGCGCGTAGCTCAGTGGGAGAGCATCCGCTTCACACGCGGGGGGTCGTTGGTTCAATCCCAACCGTGCCCACCATGACCACTCGATGGCGTTGTAGCTCAGTTGGTTAGAGCGCCGCCCTGTCACGGCGGAGGTCGTGGGTTCGAGCCCCATCAACGTCGATTCTGGAAAAAGCCCCGTGAACCACGGGGCTTTTTCTTTGCCCGTCGTGCGAGATGCGCCGCCAGAAGGTCCCGGCTGCGGCCAAGCTCACCATAATTGGCCCCTTGGGGCTAACGCGGCTTTGCTTCGCGGTTAGAGACGAACATGCCGACTGCCATTAAGGTCGCGATGCCCAATAAGTCCGGCCACTTCCCAGCGCGTAACCAGCCTGTAAGCTCCCCCACGACTCCCGCCATAGCAGCGGCGACGAGCCCGCGACAACAGCGACGACTACCCGAACACGACGCGTGCGTGGCGGCTGCGTCATGGCCACCCAGACGGCAGACCATACGGACTGGGGTTTGGATATAGGCTGAAGATCCGGCATTCCGAGCTACTGTGCGACGACGGTTATGCTGACGGTATCGCTAACTGCGTCAAAGTCGCCGGACAGGCAATAGCCGTCGCTGTTCAGTCTCCTGCGTGTGCTGCGGCGTATCAGTCACGCCGCGATCCCCCCCTCTCGCGGTAAAAGAGGAAAAAACCAATCGCCATTCCGATTCCCATACTTGAGGCTCCCGACCACCGTCCATTGAACCAGCCTAATAGTCCTCCCGCGATCCCCGCGACGGCAGCGACGACTAGCCGACCACGAAGCGTACGTGGCGGACGCGTCATGGCCGACCATATAGGCTGAAGATTCGGCATTCCGAACTACTGTGCGATGACGGTTATGGTGACGGTATCGCTAACTGCGTCAAAGTCGCCGGATAGGTAATAGCCGTCGCTGTTCAGTTCGCTTCCTGTACTTACCGTAACGTCAACGCTATTCCAGGCGCCAGTACCGTCATTCGCGTCCGAGTTCCAAAAACTGAAAGTTGCACCCACCGCTCCGCCGAATATTTGCTGCCCCCACCCTTCGCCGATTGTAGCAGCGACGACTACTCCGATCGGATTGGCGGTTAAGGCTCCTCCGATGGCGGTACCGACAACGGTGCCCACCGTTCCGCCCCACCAACTCCAAAATCCGCTGCCGGGCTGTGCGGGAACGTACGTCGGGGGCTTCACGAGAAACGGAGGTGGCGTGGCGCCGGACACCGCTCGCACGATGGCGGCGAGCCACGCCGAAGCCTGCGCTCCGTGGAAAGAGGTAACCTGTGACGAGGTGAACGCAGCAAGCTGTGTCGGCGTCACCGTTCCGATTTGCGCCGGCGTCAAGCCATAGATTTCTGCGGCGGTGAGCGCCTGTATCTCCGCGATTGTGAGCCCCGCGAGGCTGCCACCTACGCCACCGCCGGTGCCGCAATCGCCGGGCGCGCAAACAATGTCAGCGCCGGAAGTGTGAAGGCGGCTAGCGGGCAGACGATTGGATGGGACAAACTGCGCACCACCGGCGCCGCACCCCGCTAAGGCCACGGTGCCTAGTCCGATGAGGAAGCTCTTCCGCGAGTCCACGTGATGAGCGGTCTTGTTCATGGCAAATACACCCCTATTCAGCCTTGAAAGACGAGGAGGCGCCGCGCTTAGCTGTCGTTCAGAAAGAGTCCTTCTTTTGCTCCACAGCGACCCGAAGACGCACGCGGCGAACGCGTCGATCAGCAAAGCGGGCGCCGCTCCAAGGGGCGGCGTTCGCTTTTCCGAACGCCGAACTGCCGTGGCATCCATCGCGATCGAGCACCTCACGAAACGGTATCCCAACGGCACCCTCGCGTTGGACGACGTCAACCTCAGCATCGCGGAGCACGAGTTCGTCGCCATCGTCGGACCCAGCGGCTGCGGCAAGAGCACTTTGCTGCGCATCCTGGCCGGCCTGGACGCGGCCAGCGAGGGACACGTCCGCGTCGCCGGCCCGCCGCCGCGCGCCGACCAGCTGCCCAGCGCGACCGTCTTCCAAGAGCAATCGCTCTTCCCGTGGATGCGGGTGGGCGAGAACGTCGCGTTCGCGTTCGACGCGCTGCCGGTGCCCCGCGCGCAGGTGCAGGCGCGCGTGCGCGAAGTCTTGGAACTCGTCGGCCTGGCGGACTACGAGCGCGCGTGGCCATATCAGCTCTCCGGCGGGATGAAGCAGCGCGCGGCGGTGGCGCGCGCGTTCGCCGTCCAGGCGCCGGTGCTGTTCATGGACGAACCGTTCGGTGCGCTCGACGAGCAGACGCGGGTCGGGATGGCCGATCAGCTGATGCGCCTGTGGGAGCGCGCGCCGAGAACCGTCGTCTTCGTGACCCACGGCATTGAAGAAGCGGTGACGCTGGCCGACCGCGTCGTCGTGCTCAGCACGCGTCCGGGCCGCGTCAAGGCCGTGCTGCCGATCGACTTTCCTCGACCGCGCGACGCGGTGGCGCTGCGCGCCGCGCCGGGCTTCGGCGAGCTGGTCGTGCGCATCTGGGAGCTGTTGCGGTGAACGCGCTCGAACGCGCGCTGCGGATCGCGGCGCCGCTCTCGCTGGTCGCGCTCTGGCAGCTGCTGGTCTCGACGCGCGTGCTCAATCCGGGCCTGTTTCCGCCGCCCAGCGCGATCTTCGCCAGCTTCGTGGCCTATGCGGCCGGCGGCGAGCTGTGGACCAACGCGGCCTGGACGCTCTCGCGCGTGCTGATCGGCCTGGTCCTGGGCGGCGTGCCAGGGACGCTGATCGGTTTGTGGATGGGGACGAACCGGTGGGCGCGCGCGTACTTCGGGCCGGTCATCGCGCTGCTCTACCCGGTGCCGAAGATCGCGATTCTGCCGCTGCTCTACTTCGTCTTCGGTGCCGGCGAAGGCGCGCGCTGGGCGGCGGTGGCCATCGGCGTCTTCTTTCTGATGGCGATCAACACCGAAGCCGGCGTGCGGCAGATCGAGACCATCTACCTGGACGTCGCTCGCGCCTACCGCACGCGTCGCCGGACGGTGTTCTTGCGCATCTTGTTGCCCGGCGCGCTGCCGAACATCTACGCCGGCCTCAAGCTGAGCGTGGGCATCGCGATCGTGCTGACGGTGGCGGCCGAGTTTCAGCTCACGCAGACGGGCCTCGGCTTCGCGATCTTCAACGCCGGACAGCTGCTGCTGGTCGACCGTCTCTACGCGGCGCTGGTCGCGGTTTCACTGCTCGGTTTTGGGCTCTCGGTGCTGGTCGATGGCTGCGAACGGCTCGCTTTGCCATGGCGCCGGCGGCGGACCTAAATCACGATCGCTTGACCTGCTAGGAGTCCTTCAAGGCGAAGGGTTGTTCGCTTGGCGAAGGCTCACGCCCGTGGAACCGGACGGTAGAACGACTGCCCGCAAGCATCTGCGTGCCGTCATCGTCGCTGCCGCGCCGGAGGAGTCGGCTCGCTGGGCGGATGCAGCGCGCGAAGACGTCTCTTTGAGCGCTCACCACGCCCTCGGTTTACACGAGGCGCTGCGTATCGTCGCGGAGCGCGAGCTCGACGTCGCGATCATCGCGCCGCACGTCGCCGACGGCTCGTACCGCGACCTCTTGCGGCGGCTGCAAGTCGCGCGCGAAGACCTTCCGGTCGTCCTGGTGGGCGACCTCGAACCCGACGCGATGCACGACGCGTTCGCGCTCGGCGCGGCGGACATCGTGGCGCAACCCGAGCTGCTGCGGCTGGGCCAAGCGTTGGTGCGCGCGGTGCGCGACGGCACCTTGTCGGCGCAGTTGCGCAACGCGCGCGCGCAGAACGCGTTGCTCGACGAGACGCTGCGGCGCACGCGCGAGGACGTCGTCGTCGTCGGCATCGAGGGCGGCGAGTCGACGGTCGTCTACGCGACCCGCCACGACTTGATCGGACGCCCCATCACCGAGCTGCCGTTCGTGCGCGACGGCGAAGAAGCCGAGGAGCTTTCGGCGGCCGTCGCCGGCTGCCGTTCGACGCGCTTGACCTTCGCCTCGGGCGCGATCGCGGTCGAACCGCTGGCGGCGCCGCCGCACGACCGCCACTACGTCGCGATCGTCCACGAGCGCGGCGGCCGGGTCGCGCTCGAGGAACGCGACCCCGTCACCGGGTTGCCGCAGCGTTCGACCTTCGAGCGCCTCGCGCAGCGCGTCTTGGCGGAAGCGGATCGCGAAGGCGTCTCGGTCGCGGTGCTGTTCCTCGACGTCGACCGCTTCCACGTCGTCAACGAGCTGGCCGGCCACCGGACCGGCGATCGCGTCCTGCGCGAGATCGCGACCCGCTTGCGCGAGGCGCTGCCCGCCGCGCACGTCGCTCGCTTCGGCGGAGACGAGTTCGTCGTGCTGCGGCTCGAGGACGAGCCCGGCATCGCGCGTTCCGCCACGCAGGCGGCGGCCGGCGCGTTCGCCGCGCCGTTCATCGTCGCCGACAAGCCGGTCTATCTGACGGCCAGCATCGGCGTCGCGCTGGCGCCCGACGACGCCACCGACGTCGCCGGTTTGATCGGCACCGCCGAGGCCGCGGTCTTCGAGGCCAAGCGGCTCGGCCGCAACACGGTGCGCTGGTACCGTTCCAGCGGCGGCTCGGCATCGCTCGAGCGGGTTGCCATGCGGCGCGACTTGCAAGGCGCGATCGAACGCGGCGAGTTCGACGTCTACTATCAGCCGATCTACGACATCGGCACGCACGTCATCCAAGGCGTCGAGGCGCTGGTGCGCTGGCGCCACCCGCTGCACGGGATGATCCAGCCCGACCGGTTCATCCCGGTCGCCGAAGAGTGCGGTTTGATCGAGGAGCTCGGAGCCTGGGTGCTCGAGCAGTCGATTGCGCAGGTGCGAACGTGGGCCGATGCGGGCATTCCCGGGATCCGGGTGAGCGTCAACGTCTCCGCGCGGCAGCTCGAGAGCAACGCGTTTCCCGGTCTGGTGCGCATTCTGCTCGAACGCTATCAAGTCGCCGCGCAGTACCTGGAGATCGAGATCACCGAGTCGTCGATCATGCGCGACGTCGGTGCGGCGGCGCGTTTGCTGCGCCGGCTGCGCGAGCTGGGCGTTCGCGTCGCGATCGACGACTTCGGCACCGGCTACACCTCGCTCGCGTTCCTCAAGCGCTTTCCGATCGATCAGCTCAAGATCGACCGCTCGTTCGTCGTCGACGTCACCGCGGGCGCGTTCGACGGCGCGGTCATCCGCGCGGTGACGACGCTGGCGCGTGCGCTGGGCGTGCAGACCGTCGCCGAGGGCGTCGAGCTGCCCGAACAGGTCGAGCGGTTACGCGCGCTCGACTGCGATTTCGTGCAGGGCTTTCTGTTCAGCGAGCCGATGCCGGCCGCCGCCTGTACCGTGCTGCTCGCGGCGGGGCGCGCCGGCTAGAGCGTCGCGCGGCGCACGATCGCCGCGCTCCAGAGCGAGAGCAACAGCACCAGCGCGCCGAGCGCGACCGAGACGGGGTGGTGCGTCGGAATACCGTTGGCCCACAGCGGCGCACACAGCAGCCACAGTCCCAGGGCCGCGCCGAACAGCTCGGCGCGCACGCTGCTCGGGCGCGACATCGCCCACAGCGTGCTGGAGAGGATCAGCGCGCCGACGATCCAGGCGTTGACGGTGCTGCTCAGGCTGGCGGCGTCGCCGTCGTACCAGGGGATGACGATGACGGCGATCGCGACGACGAGCTTGCAGACGTCCTGCAGGCGTGCCTCGTCAGGCTCCCGCCGCACCGACGCGCTTTGAAACCCGTGAATCATCGCCACCTCCGGTCGCTCGGCGACCTGCCTTATCCCGAGTGTACCTCAGGAAATTGCCAGAATCCAGTCCGCCGGCCGGAAACGGCTGCCAAGCTCGCCCGAATAGGCCAAGGCAAGCGTTCGATCGAACGTGCCGGTATGAAGAAGAGCGTGGTGCTTCTCATGGTCCTCGCGGCGGAGCTTCCCGTCGCCGCGGCCGCCGCCACCAACGGCGCGGTCGCGATCACGATCCCTCTCCCCGTCCAGGCGCAGCTGACCTTCGGTCAGCGTCCGGTGGCGTTCTTCCGCTCGCCCACGACGCTGTGCTTCGCGAAAGGGGTGCAGCGCTCACTCACCTTGGCGACCGCGATCCAACCGAAGCAACTCACCGGGGTTCCGGTCTGCCCGCCGCGCTGACGCGCGAACGGAGGGGATGCAACTGGGGCGGTTGAATCGTGGTCGGTCGCCCCAGGCCGAGATAGCTCAGTTGGTAGAGCACGGGTCTGAAAAACCCGGTGTCGCCAGTTCGATTCTGGCTCTCGGCACCATGTGAAGAAGCCCGGAACCGTGACGGTGTCCGGGCTTTTCGTCATTCGTCGGAGCGGCTCAGATGTGCGTCGAGGGTCCGGCGGACGTGAAGTAGGTGATGTCGATGCCCGGGCGCAGGACCGTCGCCTTGATGACGCCGTCGCGGAACGTGCCGGTGATCTCCTCGGTGCGCGCGGCGCCGCCGATGTCGAGCCAGAGCTTGTCGCCTTGCACGGAACCGCTGACGGCCTGGATGTTGCCCTCGTCGGCGAGTCGGTAGGTCCCCTGGATGATGCCGTTCGGGAAGACCGTCATCGAGAGGACGCCGTCGAACTCACCGGCGTGGTTCTCGATCGTCTCGCGCGTCCGTAAGAGGTAGTGCGTGGCCGCGCCCGGCTGGGCCGACACGGCCAGCGGCAGGGCGAGCGACGCCAGCAGCGCGGCGGCGAGGGCGACGGGGCGGCGGAAGCGTGCGATCATGGTGTTCTCCGATCTCTTCCTTTCCGGTACCGCACCACGCTCAACGTACGCTGGGATTGCTTCGTCTCCGAGGCGCCTGGCGAGCCTCGGCTGTGGGTAAGCCTGCGAGCAAAGGAGGGCATGTGCCGATGGCAACCCGCAAGAAGACCACCCGCAAGAAGACCTCCGCTCGAAAGAAGACGGCGTCGCGCAAGACGACGGCGTCGCGCAAGAAGACGACGACCCGCAAGAAAACGACGACCCGCAAGAAGACGACCGGCCGCAAGAAGACCTCGGCGCGCAAGAAGAGCACCAGTCGCCGCAAGTACAGTCCGGCGTCGGGCGAGTACGTGCGTAAAGAGATGGACGAGTACAAGAAAGGCTCCGCGCGCAGCGGCCGCGGCGGGAAGGGCGGCAAGGTGCGCAGCCGCAAACAGGCGATCGCGATCGGGCTCTCCGAAGCGCGCCGGGCCGGCAAGAAAGTCCCCTCGCGCGCCGGCGCGCGCAAGCGCAAGAAGAGCTAGCCCAACTCGTATTCGATCGTCACCGGCGCGTGGTCGGAGAACCGCTCGTCGCGGTAGATCCCGGCCGCGCGCACGCCGGCGGCGACGTCGGGGGTGACCAGCTGGTAGTCGATGCGCCAGCCCAGATTGTTCTCCCAGGCGCCTTTCCAGCCCGACCACCAGGTGAACTGACGCTTCTCTTTGTTGACGACGCGGAACGCGTCGACCCAACCGACGCGATCGATCACGTCGTCCATCCAGGCGCGCTCTTGCGGGAGAAAGCCGGTCGTGTTCGCGCAGCGCGCGGGATTGAACACGTCGATGTCTTGGTGCGCAATGTTGTAGTCGCCGCAGATCAGGAACGGACGGCCCTCGTTCTTCATCTGCGCGAGGTTGGCGATGAAGCGGTCGAGGAAGTACTCTTTCACCGCTTGGCGCGCGGGTCCGGTCGTCCCCGACGGGACGTAGAGCGAGGCGATCGAGAACTCGGCGAAGTCCATCCGCACGAAACGGCCCTCGGCGTCCATGTCGGGCATGCCCAAGCCGCGCACGATGCGTTCCGGTTTGCGCTTGGCGTAGAGCGCGACGCCGCTGTAGCCTTTCTTCTCGGCGTCCACGAACGCCGAGTTGTACGCGGTCAGGTCCATCGCTTCGGGCGGCAGCTGGTGCTCCTGCGCCTTGGTCTCCTGGAGGCAGACCACGTCGGGATCCTGGGCGGCCATCCAGCGGAAGAAGCCCTTGCGGGCGGCGGCACGGATGCCGTTCAGATTGCAGGTGATGACCTTCAGGCGCACCGGCGGAGCCTTCGCGGGCCGCTTCGAACCTCCGGCGGCGGGTGAAGCGAGCGCTCAATAGAACGCTACTACATGAAGCGAATCGGAACGCCGCTCGCCGCACTCGCCGCTGCGCTCGCATCGTGTCCGCCGGCGCTTGCCGCCACGCACATGACCGTCAACCTGACGCTCATGGCGCCGACGCAGGCGATGTTCGTGTTCCGCGGCTCCCCGACCACCGTGCCGAACGAGGGCGGGCTGAACGTGACCGTGAGCGGCAACGTCGTGACGGTGTCGGCGCCCGGCGGCGGCCGCCTGCCGCCGTTCTTCACCGTCGGGATTCAGCCGAACGGCTGTCTCCTGAGCGCCACCCAAAGCTCGGCGGGCCGCACCGTGCCGCTGCCGCTGTCCGATATCGCGCGCGTCCCGAAGTGTCCGCGGCGGTAGACCCGTTGTGCGGTAAGCTTCCCGTGTGAGTGCGCCCCGCTTCGATCCCGGCCGCATCGCGATCCCGCGGGATCGCGACGGTGCCCTGCTGCGCTTCGAGGGGCGTGAGGTCGCGCTGAGCAACCTGCGCAAGCCCTTCTGGCCGGAGCTGGGGATCACCAAGGGCGATCTCTTGCAGTACTATGCCGACGTCGCGCCGTTCTTGGTGCCGTACTTGAACGACCGGGCCGAGGTGATGAAGCGCTACCCCGACGGCGCCGGCGGCGACTACTTCTACATGAAGCGTACGCCGCCGGGTGCCCCGCCGTGGCTGCGCACCTGCGCGATCGAGCACGGCTCGGGCAGCGTGATCGCGTTCCCCGTCGTCGAGGACGTCGCCGGGCTGTTGTGGCTGGTGAACTTGGGCTGCATCGACCTCAACGAGTGGTACGCGCGCTGCGACGACATCGACCGCCCGGACTACCTGCACTTCGACCTCGATCCGGTCGAAGGCACGCCCTTCGCGACGGTGCGCGAGGTCGCGCTGCACGTGCACGCGGCGCTCGGCGAGCTCGGCATCCCGTGCTACGCGAAGACCTCGGGCTCCTCGGGTATGCACGTCTACGTGCCGATCGTGCGCGGCCCCGTGCAAAAGGAAGTCTGGACGTTCGCCAAGGCCTTCGCGCAGACGTTGGAGCGGATGCACCCGGACGTCGTGACGGCCGAGTACCGCATCGCGCGCCGTCCCGCCGGTCGCGTGCTGGTCGACTACAACCAGAACGCGTGGGGCAAGACGTTGGCGTCGGTCTACTCGGTGCGGCCCACGCCGGTCGCCTCGATCTCGACGCCGGTCGGCTGGGACGAGGTCGCGGCCGGCATCGAGATCGCCGACTTCACGCTGGCGACGATCCGCGCGCGGCTGGCGAGCGTCGGCGACCTGTGGGCGCCGGTCGGAGCAGCCGAGGGTCGCGTCGATCTCGGCCGCTTTCTCGACCCCGGCGCGAAGCCGCGCGCGAAACGCAAAGCGAGCGCGCGATGATCGCCGTCGACTACCCGCCGATGGAGATGCGCGCCGTGGAGCGCCTGCCGGACGGAGACGGTTGGCTCTACGAGCCGAAGTGGGACGGCTTTCGTTGCGTCGCGCACCGCGACGGACGCGAGGTCGCGCTGACCTCGAAGGCGGGGCAGCCGCTGGCGCGCTACTTTCCCGAGATCGTCGACGCGCTGCGCGCGCTCGACGCCGATCGTTTCTCGCTCGACGGCGAGCTGGTCGTGTGGGCCGGCGGCGGGTTGTCGTTCGACGCGCTACAGCAGCGCATCCACCCCGCCGCGAGCCGCGTCGCGATGCTGGCGGAGGCGACGCCGGCGATCTATCTCGCCTTCGACCTGTTGCGTCTGGACGGCACGGACTGGAACGACCAGCCGATCGAGCGCCGGCGCCCGGCGCTCGAAGCGCTGGCCGAGCAGTTCCGCGCGCCGCGGCTGCGCTTGAGTCCGGCGACCCGTTCGCGCGCGGTCGCGGACGGATGGCTCTCGGGTGCCGGCGGCGCGATCGACGGCGTGGTCGCCAAACGACTCGGCGTTCCGTACGCCAGCGGCCGGCGTGACGCCGCGGTCAAGGTGAAGAAGATGCGCACCGCCGACTGCGTCATCGGCGGGTACCGCTATGCGAAGGGATCGACGACGCGCGTCGGGTCGCTGTTGCTCGGGCTGTACGACGACGACGGTCTGCTCGACTACGTCGGGTTTTGCAGCGCGTTTTCGAACGCCGAACGCGAAGCGCTGGTGGCGCGGCTGCGCCCGCACGTAGGCGAGCCGGGCTTCACCGGCGGCGCGCCCGACACCGCGCCGAGCCGCTGGGACCGTGGCGAGGATCGCGACAAGTCGTACGTCAAGCTCAAGCCCGAGCTCGTCCTCGAGGTCGAGTTCGACCTGGTGACGGGCGGCCGGATTCGGCACGGAACGCGCCCGGTGCGCTGGCGAACGGATAAATCGCCGGCGACGTGCACGCGTGAGCAGCTGGAGACCCTCGACACGTTCAGCGCGTCGATCATCCAGGGTTGAGCCAGCCACCCCGCGAGGGCGGCAGCGGGCCGGGCCGAGCCGACGGCGTTTCGATCAGGCGGCGACCCGCGGGGCCGGCATCAGCTCCAGCTCTCGGGCGAGGTCGATCTCGATCTGGCAATCCAAGCAGCGCACCCGCAGCCCCAGCCCGGCTTCGGCCGGCTGGTCGTGATCGGCGCCGCAGTCGGGGCATTCGAACCACACGTCCATGTCGGCAGGTTACGCGCCCGGAATGCCACCAGGTTGGCAGAGTCAGCGAGGGACCGCGCCGTCTCACGCCGATACCATGAACAAAATGTCGGTGGAGCGGCGCTTCGAACGCGTCCTCGAGATCACGCGGGACATCCTACGCCTGCGCGAGCTGGATCTTGCCTTGGAGTCGATCGCCCGCGGGGTGACCGACTTGTTCGGCTTTCGTTACGTCACCATCGTCATCGCCGACGGCACGCAGACCGGCGAGATGACCCGCCGCGTCATGCTCGGCTACCCCGACGGCGTCAAGCGCGAGCGCAAGAACGAACGGGTCTCCAAAGCCGACATCCTCTCGGCGCTGGCCCCGCACTTCGAGGTGTTCGAGAACGCGTTCTACATCCCGGCCGAGCGCGAGTTCCACTGGGACCGCGCCGTCTACGCCGGTGAGACCGACCGCGACTCGCCGCGCAGCGCCGCCGACGCCTGGCACGAGCGCGACGCGATCTGCCTGGTGCTGCGCGACTCCGACGGCGAGATGATCGGATACCTGAGCCCGGACGGGCCGGCCGACGGCAAGGTGCCCAGCCGCGATACGCTGCGCGGCCTGCAGCTGTTCGTCAACCTGATGGGCCTGGCGCTGGCCAACGCGCAGGCGCACCGCGCCGAGGTCGAGCGGCGGCGGCTGCTCGAGGCGAACCAAGCGCGGCTGCGGCACGAGGCGACGCACGACCCGCTGACCGGTCTGCCCAACCGCACCTTCTTCCAAGAGCGCTTGGCGGCGACGCTCGAGCACGCGCGCGCCCGGCCCGACCGCGTCTACGCCGTGCTGTTCGTCGACCTCGACGAGTTCAAGTCGATCAACGACTCGCTCGGACACATCGCCGGCGACGCGCTTCTGATGGCCGTCGCCGACCGCATGCGCGCCACGGTCGCGGCCGACGACTTCATCGCGCGCATCGGCGGCGACGAGTTCGCGCTCTTGCTCGCGCATCGCCACGACCTGGGACAGGTCGAGGACGCGGTCGAGACGATCCAGGACGCGCTGGTCGCCCCGATGCTGATCGAAGGCCGCGCCGTCTACAACACGGCCTCGATCGGCATCGCGATCATCGAAGCGAGCGACGAGCGCATCGAGGGCGTGCTGCGCAACGCCGATACCGCGATGTACTACGCGAAGTCGCTGGGCCGCGGCCGCCACGCGTTCTTCGACCACCACATGCACTACGAGGCGACCCGCCGTCTCGCGCTCACCAGCGACCTGCGCGCGGCGATCGAAGCCGAGCAGTTCACCGTCGAGTACCAGCCGATCGTGCGGCTTTCCGACACGCGCCTGATGGGCTTCGAAGCGCTGGTGCGCTGGCACAACCCGGCGACCGGGGAGGTCATGCCCGGCGAGTTCATCCCGCTGGCGGAAGACGTCGGCCTGGTCGTCCCGATCGGGCGTTACGTCTTCGTCGACGCCTGCCGCCGGCTGGCCGAATGGCGCCGGCGCGCACCGCTGCTCGACTTGCGCATGCACGTCAACCTCTCGGTGCAGGAAGTCCTCGAGCCGGACCTGGACGCGTTCGTCGCGCGCAACCTGCGCCGCTTCGGCCTCTCCTCGGACGACCTGGTGCTCGAGATCACCGAGACGGCCGTCATCCGCTCGAACACGCTCTCGCTCGGCTCGATGGCGCGCTTGCGCGCGACCGGCGTGCACCTGTGCATCGACGACTTCGGCACCGGTTACTCCTCGCTGCGCTACCTGCACCAGCTGCCGTTCGACGCGATGAAGATCGACCGTTCGTTCGTCGAGAGCACCGAGGGCGGCTTGGGCAGCGCGCCGATCGTGCGGATGCTGATCCAGTTGGCGAAGTCGTACGGAATCGACGTCGTCGCCGAAGGCGTCGAGACGGCGCGCCAAGCGGAAGAGCTGGTCGCGCTGGAGTGCGAGTTCGCGCAGGGGTTCCATTTCTACCGGCCGATGAGCGCGGATGCGGTCTGCGCGCTGCTCGACGCGACCCTGGCGGGCTCGATCGCCGGCTGAGAGCAAGTGAGCGGCTCTGCGTTTTGGGGAATACGGTCGACGATGACCCCTACGGAACGCGACGGCGATGCCGCTGAGGCCACCTTCGTAAGCGTCGATCAACGGTTGGCGGACCAACTGCGCGCGATTCAGCGCGCGTTGGACGAACGGCGCGACGCCGAAGGCAATTGGGGCGTCGACGACGCGGGGTGGCTGCGCGAGGCGGGTTTCCGCTCCCCACGCTAGGCCGGCGCTAAGTCCGCGTTCTCGCTCAGGAACCGTTCCAGCCGCATGAGCGCCGCGTTCTCCGCGCCGGCGGCGGCGTGTAGGACCACCGCCCGCACCGCGCGCCAGCAGCGGCCCCAGGCCGCGTCCTCGCGGTCGACCAGGGCCGCTCGGGCGGCCAGCGCGGCCCGGCGCAGGCGCCGCTCGCAGCAGGCACCGCGGCCGCTTCCCAAGGTCGCGATCAGGTCGCGCACCAGCGTCCGGTAGGCCCGTAGGCGCTCGGCGAGCTCGCCGAGCCGTGCTTCCTCGCTCACGTGATTAAAGATATATCGAGATACATCAAGAGTCAATCGCCCGGCCGAAAAAAAGAAGACGCCCCGTCCCCCGATATAGGGGCCGAGGCGTCTCGCGGTTTCGCCCGCGGTTTCTCCGGCGGATCGGCCTCCGGCCGAACGCGACGGCTTCGGCCGAAGGCCGAAGCCACTAGTGGACCAGGAAGCCCACCAGTAAGAGCGCGACGATGTTGAGGACCTTGATCATCGGGTTGATGGCCGGCCCGGCGGTGTCCTTATACGGGTCGCCGATCGTGTCGCCGGTGACGGCGGCCGCGTGCGCCGGCGAGCCTTTGCCGCCGTAGTGCCCGTCCTCGATGTACTTCTTGGCGTTGTCCCACGCGCCGCCGCCGACCGTCATCTCGATGGCCTTGAAGAAGCCGACGACGATCGCGCCGACCAGCACGCCGCCCATGATCTTGGCGCCGCCGTTGTCGGGCAGGAAGTACGAGGCGATGACGATCAGGATCGGCACGCCGACCGGGATCAGCGCCGGCACGATCATCTCGCGCAGCGCGGCCCGGGTGACGATGTCGACCGTGGTCGCGTAGTTCGGCTTCTGCGTGCCGTCCATGATGCCGGGCATCTCGCGGAATTGGCGGCGCACCTCTTCGACGACGCCACCGGCCGCGCGGCCGACCGAGTCCATCGAGAGCGACGCGAACAGCTCGACGATCAGACCGCCGATCAGCAGGCCCGCGAGCACCAGCGGATCCTGCAGCCCGAAGGTGATCGGGTTGCTCGCGCAGGTCAGCGCGCTGTTGGCCTTGCACGCCGAGCTGAGCTCTTGCAGGAACGAGGCGAACAGCACGACCGCCGCCAGCACGGCGGAGCCGATCGCGTAGCCCTTGGTGACGGCCTTCGTCGTGTTGCCGACCGCGTCGAGCGGATCGGTCACGTTGCGCACGTCTTCGGGCATTTCGGCCATCTCGGCGATGCCGCCGGCGTTGTCGGTGATCGGACCGAACGAGTCGATCGCGACGACGATACCGGCCATCGAGAGCATCGCCATGACCGCGATGCCGACGCCGTACAAGCCGGCGACGCCGTAGGCGACCAGGATCGCCACGACCAGGGTGAGCGCCGGCAGCGCCGTGCCCTGCATCGAGACCGCCAGGCCGGCGATGACGTTGGTCGCGTGACCGGTGACCGACGCGGCGGCGATCCGCTTGACCGGCGGGAACGTCGTGCCGGTGTAGATCTCGGTGATGTAGGTGATCAAGCCGGTCACGGCCAGACCGATGATCGCGCACACGAAGATACCGACGTAGGTGATCGTTTGCGTGCCGATGGTGACGCCGGCGCCGAACTCGCTCTGCGCGGCGAAGAAGAAGCCGATCGCGCTGAGCACGCCGGCCACGACCATGCCGAGATAGAGCGAGTTCATGATCGAGCTCTTGGTGACGTTGCCGACGCCGACGAAGAACGTGCCGATCACCGAGGCGACGATCGAGAGCGCGCCGATGATGAGCGGGAACGTCGTCGCGCCTGGTACCGTGCCGAGCACGAGGTGGCCGAGCAGCATGGCCGCCGTCGTCGTGACGACGTACGTCTCGAACAGGTCGGCCGCCATACCGGCGCAGTCCCCGACGTTGTCGCCGACGTTGTCGGCGATGACGGCCGGGTTGCGCGGATCGTCTTCGGGAATGCCGGCTTCGACTTTCCCGACCAGGTCGGCGCCGACGTCGGCGGCCTTGGTGAAGATGCCGCCGCCCAGACGGGCGAACACCGAGATCAGCGAACACCCGAAGGCGAGCCCGATCAGCGAAGCCAGTGACTTCGCTTCATCGCCGCCGTTGATGTTCAGCACGATCGCGTAGTAACCGCTGACCGCGAGCAGGCCCAGTCCGACCACGAGCAAGCCGGTGACGGCGCCACCCTTGAAGGCGAGGTTGAGCGCGGGGCGCAGGCCGCCGCGAGCCGCCTCGGCCGTGCGCACGTTGGCGCGCACCGAGACGAGCATGCCGATGAAACCGGCCGCGCCCGAGAGGATCGCACCGATGAGGAAGCCGATGGCGGCTTGCCAGCCGAGCGGCGGCGCGAAGCCGATGACGAGCGCCAGCACGATCGCGACGATGCCGACGGTCGTGTATTGGCGGCGCAGGAAGGCCATCGCGCCTTCTTGGATCGCAACTGCGATCGCTTGCATGGTCTGGTTTCCGGCGGGCTGCCGGAGTACCCAGCTGATCAGGAAGGCCCCGTAGAGGATGGCCAGGACGCCGGCGATGAGACCCGCGTCGATCCCGACCTGTGTTGTCAGAGTCAACGATCTGTCCTTTTACGACACAAAGAAAGGGCCCGACCGCGGTCAGGCGCTTCGAACAGACCTGCGTTTAGCGTTGCCGGGTAGGTGTCCTCCGAATAGAGTGCGGACGGGCATCCGGCGCCCGGGCGCGAACGAGGCCGAGCAGATGGAGTCGACCGAGTTTCTCGTCGTCGGATGCGGGCCCGCGGGTGGGACCGCGGCACGGGAAGCGGCCCGGCGCGGCGTGGCCACGGTCGTGCTCGAACGGGACCCGGTCGTCGGCGCGAAGCGGGTCTGCGCGGCCGGCCTGCGGCCCGGATTTTGCGAGGAGTTCGACCTGCCGCGCTCGATCGTGCACCTCGACCCGGGGACGATCACGCTCACGACGGCCCGGCGCACCTACGCGTTCGGGGTCGGTCCGGCGCACACGACGACCCGCGAGGAGCTCGACGGCACGATCGGCGAGCTGGCACGCGCGGAGGGCGCGGAGATCCGTACCCGGGCGCTGTTTCGCGGCCTGCGCCGCGAACGCGAGGGGACGGTGGTCGAATACGCCGACACGGCCGCCGGCGAACGCCGGACGATCCGCGCCCGCAGCGTGTTCCTGGCCCAGGGCTCGAGCGCGCGGCTCGACGCCGTCGACGCCCGCTTCGGCTATCCGGGCTGGGCGGCCGGCTTGATCACCTGCCTGCAGTACCGCGTCTATCCCGTACGGCCGGCGGTCCCCGAGACCTACCAGACGCTCGAGATGCACTACTACGTCTCGCCGCGCTCCGGGCACAACGTGATCGCCTGGATGTTCCCCAAGCGCGATCACCTCTCGATCGGCCTGGGCATCCAGGCCAAGCTGCCCGGGACCGCCCTGCGGGCCGAGCTCGACGCGTTCCTGATGACCGTCGAGCAGCGGCTCTTCGCGGGCGTCCCCTACACGTTGCGCGAGGAAGGCAACCTCCTGTACGGAGGCGCGCCGCGGCCGGCGATCGGCGCCGAGGGCGTCATGGTCGGCGGGACCGCGGCCGGCCTGGTCGACGCCACGACCGGCGAGGGAATCTACGAGGCGGCTCAGACCGGGCGGCTGGCCGCCGAGGCGGCCGCCGGGGCGCGGGCGGGCCGGCCGGCCGATCCGGCGCGCTGGTACGAGCGATCCGTCCGGCGTGCCTTCTACCGCCGCCTTCGCCACCGCCACCGGCTGATGACGATGCTCGAGCGCAAGCCGGCTCGGTTCGATGTGCTGTTCGAGCAGCTCGCGTCAAATCCACGCTTCGCCGACCTGCTCCAGCGCGAACGCAGCGCTTTCGGGCCGATGGAATGGATGTATCTGTACGCACAGGCCGCGAAGTTCGGCCTGCGGGCGCTGCAGGTCTAGACCCGACGCCTTTCTATGCTGCGTTTCAGGTAGGACGACGCCCGCGTGCAGGACATCTCGGACCAGGAGTTCGTGGCGATTCGCGATTTGATTCGCGAGCGTTTCGGGCTGTGGTACGACGACCAAAAGCGGTTCTTGCTGCTCAGCCGGCTGCAGACGCGGCTGGCCAAGCGCGGCTTCCAAACCTACGGCCAATACGTCGACTTCCTGCGCTTCGACCTCAAACGCGAGGACGAGTGGAGAGACCTCGCGTCGGCGCTCTCGAACAACGAGACGTACTTCTTTCGCGAGGCCGCGCAGCTCAAGGCCCTGGCCGGCTCGATCCTCGACGAGTTCCTGACCCGCTCGCCGCGGGTGCGGCTGTGGTCGTCCGCCAGCTCCTCCGGTGAGGAGCCCTACTCGCTGGCGATGACGCTGCTGGGGACGGGCAAGATCGCGGATTCCAACCTCCAGATCCGGGCCACCGACATCTCGCCGCGCGTGCTCGACATGGCCGCGCGCGGCTTTTACCGCACCCTCTCGTTCCGCGCCACCGAGCCGTCCGTGATCCAGCGCTGGTTCCACCCCCAGGACGATGGGTTCGTGATCGACGAGCGAATCAAACGGATCGTCTCGTTCGGACGGCTGAACCTGATGGAGGGCGCGGCGGTCGCGGCCGAAGGGCCCTTCGACGCGATCTTCTGCCGGAACGTGCTCATCTATTTCGACAAGGCGACGCAGAAACGGGTCGTCGAGTCCTTCGCCAAAGCCCTGCGCCCCGGAGGCTATTTGTTCTTGGGTCACGCCGAGTCGCTCTTCCACCTGACCGATCTGTACGAGCCGATCATCGGCCCGGAAGCGATCGTCTATCGCCTGCGCGCCGCGGTGCCGGCATGAGCCAGCGCATCATCACGGTCGTCATCACCGACGACTCGGCGTTCATGCGCCGCGCGATCCAGAAGATGTTGGAGAAGGAATCCGACATCCAGGTCGTGGGGACCGCGGCCAGCGGCGAGGAGGGCATCGAGATGATCGAGCGCCTCAAGCCGGACGTGTGCACGATGGACGTCGAGATGCCCGGGATGGGCGGCCTCGAGGCGGCGCGCACGGTGATCGCGCGGCGCGGACCGCCGATCATCATGGTCAGCGCGCTCACGCGCGAAGGCGCCGAGACGACCCTGCGCGCGCTCGAGATCGGCGCCGTCGACTTCATCCCCAAGCCCGATTCGGCGCTGATCGACATCGTCAACGTGCAGCGCGAGCTGGTGGAGAAAGTTCGCCTGTTCGGTTCGCGCGGCGCGTATCTGCGCGCGATGCAAGGACAGCGCCCGACGCCCGATCGCACGATCGAGCAGCGCCCCGAACCCAAGTCCGCGCCGGCGCGCGTCGTTCCCCCGCCGCCGGTCGTGCCGCCGCGCCCGCGTCCGGGCGGCCGCGCGGGCGGCTTCGCGTGCGTCGCCATCGGCACGTCGACCGGCGGCCCGGTCGCGCTCTCGCAGATCTTGCCGCGGCTGCCGGCGGATTTCCCCATCCCGATCGTCGTCGTGCAGCACATGCCGCCCGGCTTCACCAAGCCGCTCGCCGAGCGGCTCGACTCGGCCAGCAAGATCCACGTCGTCGAAGGCACCAACGGGATGGCGCTCGGCGCCGGCACGGCGATCGTCGCGCCGGCCGGCAAGCAGCTGCGGTTGACGCGTTCGCTCGGCTCGGTGGTCGTGACGCTCTCCGACGACGCGAGCAAATCGTTGCACGTGCCGAGCGTGGACGTCATGGCGGCCTCCGTCGGCGAGACGTACGGGGCCGGCGCGCTGGGCGTGATCCTGACCGGGATGGGACACGACGGCGTCGAGGGGCTGCGCGTCATCAAGGAGCGCGGCGGGTTCGTCGTCGGTCAGGACGAGGCCAGCGCGGTCGTCTACGGGATGCCGCGCGCGGCGGCGGTCGCCGGCTTGGTGGACCGCGTCGTCCCGCTCGACGCGGTCGGTCGCACGCTCTGCGAGCTGACGGGCACTGCGTTTGCTCCGGCTTGACGGGAAGGCAACCATCATTTAACCCGGCTCACACTTTCGCGGGAGGCCTGTACGGGGGAGCCGGACACTACCTGCGTGAACCGATGGAGACGATGGGAGTGGGTGCCCGACGTGGGAGCATGCCGTGAAAGCACTCCGTGATGGCTCGCGCTACGTGATCGGCGGAGTCGAGCTCAGTCGTGAGGAGATCGTCCACAAGTATTTACACCTGGTGAAGTATGTCGCCGGGCGTATCTCCATCAACTTGCCCCCCAACGTCGAGATCAACGACCTGATCAACGATGGCATCCTGGGCCTGATCGACGCGATCGAGAAGTACGACGACGAGCGCGGCGTCAAGTTCGAAACCTACGCCATCACCCGCATCAACGGCGCCATTCTGGACGCCTTGCGTGCCCTGGATTGGGTGCCCCGTGCCGTCCGCCAGCGGGCGCGCGAGCTCGAGCGCATCTATCAAGAGCTGGAAGTCCAGCTCGGCCGGGCCGCGACCGAGGAAGAAGTCGCCGACCGGATGGGGCTCTCGGTCAAAGAGCTCGACGTCCTGATGCAAAAGATTCGCGGGACCTCGGTCCTCTCGCTCGAGGAGTTCCTCCCCAACGAGCGGGGCTACGAGATCCCGCTGCTCGACACGCTCCGCGACGACGGCACCGAGGTCACCAACGCCGTCGAGGCCCGCGAGATCAAGGCCGCGCTGATCCGGGCCGTCGACGAGCTGCCGCCGCAAGAGCGGACCGTCATCTCGCTCTACTATTTCGAAGGGCTGACCCTCAAGGAGATCAAGGGCGCCCTGAACGTCTCGGAGTCGCGGGTCTCGCAGATCCACGCCCAGGCCGTGATCCACCTGCGCACGAAGTTACGGGCACTGCGCGCCGACCTTGGTTACCGTGAGGGCGACCCGACGGTGAAGCAGAAGTACACGCGACGCAACGCCGCGCAGGCTTCGACCGGGGACGTCGGGGCCACCGGCTAAGACTCGGAGGCACACGCTCGTGGCGATTCGTCCCACCGACCTGCAAGGGGCGATCTTCCAGGCGACGCAAACGGCGCCCATCACGCAGCGCGCCGAAGAAGCGCCGCGCCTGGCGCAGGCCGCCGCGCAGGCAGCCTTCGTCAACGAGACCGAAGTCCGCGAGGAGCGGGTCGCCGGCACGTCCGAGGCGCTGGGCAACAAGATCGACCCCAACGCGCACCATCGCCAGGACGCGGAATACGACCCGCAGGAGCGCCGTCACGCCGGCGCGTTCGAGGAGGTCGTCGACGAAGCTGCGGGCTTGGACGAACCGGCCCACCTCATCGACTTCACCGCTTGAGGTAG
Organism: Candidatus Sulfotelmatobacter sp.; assembly: GCA_035504415.1. Lineage (NCBI taxonomy): Bacteria > Pseudomonadati > Acidobacteriota > Terriglobia > Terriglobales > Candidatus Korobacteraceae > Candidatus Sulfotelmatobacter > Candidatus Sulfotelmatobacter sp. Next base: position 57,719 of record DATJRY010000003.1, read on the forward strand.
GCGAAGGTGTCCGTCGACCCGCTCGGGGGTGCCGGCGCCGCGGAGCTCGCGGCGCTCGTCGACGCCGAGCTGGCGGCGTTGGCGGCCAACGGCGAAGCGCTGCAGGCCCTTGTCGCGCAGCACCAGGGTGCGGTCGTGCAGGCGCGCGTGCTGGCCTCGAACGGGCTGACCGATCTGCTCGAGATCGGCGGCCTGCGCGTGGCCGCCTCGTTGCCGCCGACCGTGCATCCCGGCGACCTGCTGCTGGTGCAGATCACGGGAAGCTCCGAGGACGGCGGGATCCAGCTGCAGATCGTCCAGAACGAAGGGCCCCTCGCCGCTCAGCCGCAGGCCCCGCCGGTGATTCAGAACCCGCTGCCGCCGATCATCCCGCCGGCGGCCAGCAGCACCGCGACGACGGCACCACCGGCACCGGCGACACCCGCGACGGTACCGACGGCGCCGTCGGCGAGTACGCCGGTATCGGTGAGCACGCCGACGGCGAACGCCGCGCCGGCCGGCGTTGCGTCGCCGCCGGTCGCGTTGCAGGCCGGCATGCAGGCGTCGGCGCGCATCGTCGGTACGCAAGGGCGCAGCGACGTCCTGATGGTCGGCGGGCAGCGCATCGTCGCCGCGCTGCCCCAACCGCAGCCGGTCGGCGCCAGCGTCACGGTGCGCATCCTGGCCGTCGAAGGCGATCGCGTGCAGCTGCTCGTCGTGCCGCCGGACGGCGACACCGCCAGCGCGCCGATGGTGAGCGGACGCGTCCTGCCGGCCAACGTGCTCGGTTCGCTGCTCTCGGACACGCCGGCGCCGCGCAGCGGTGCGCCCGTCGTGCCGGCACCGCCGACGTCGCCGCCGGCGAGCGCGAATCGGCCGCCCCCGGTCGTCTCGGGCGAGACGCAGCCGCGCGTGACCGTGCAGGCGCCGACCGGGACCGCGGGCGTGCCCGTGCGCGGAGCCGCCGACGGCGCACCGGCGCCGACCTCGATCGAGGCGCGCCTGGCCGCCGCGCGCGCGACCGCACCGCCGCCCGAACCCGCCTCGGGCGCAACCGCGGCCAACGAGCCGGCCGCTCCACCACCGCGGGCGGTCCTGCCGCCGCTGCTCGGACGCGCGCCGATTCCTGCCGCGCCGTCCGGACGATACGCCGCGCCCTTGCCGGTCGCCGCACCGCTCGGCGTCACGCGTGCAGCCGGCTTGGCGGCGTACGCCGAGCCGGTCGCGTTGCTGCGCGCGCTGCGCCTGCCGGTCACGCCGAGCGGCGTGTCCGCCGCCACCATCGCGCTCGAGTCGCCCGAACGTCTTCCGGCCGCGCTCGCATCGCTGGAGAACGCGCTGCCGCGCGCGTCGAGCGATCCGCACGTCGCCACGCTGCGCACGCTGCTGGCGTTCGTCGGCCGGATCGACCCGCGTTCGCCGACCCTGCCGGCGCAGATCGCCGCGTACGTCGATCACGTCGTGACCGGCGGCGAACCGAAGCTCGCGCTGCTGTTGGCCGCCTCCGAAGCGGCCGATCCGACCGCGGTCGACGCACCGTTCGCCGACGCAACGCCGCCGGCTGCACCCGCCAACGCGCCGGCCGCCGCGGCGCCCGCGCCGCCGACGGCGGCAGCGGCGCCGGCTGCGCCGGCAGTGAGCGACGCCGGCACCGACCCGGCGGCGATGCGTCCGCTGGCCGCCGCGATGGCGGTCGAGCGCGCGGCCGCGCTCGACGTCGATCTCAAGCAGACGATGCTCGCGGTCGCGGCCGAGGGCCCGACCCTCTCCGCGCCGCTGAACACCGCGTTGACGAGCGCGCTGACCGCGCTGACCGCCGTGCAGACGAACGCCGCGCAAGCGTTGGCGGCGCGGCCCGACGGCTTCGCGTTCACGCTCCCGCTCGCGACGCCCAACGGGATCGCCAACGCGTCGATCGCGGTCAGCCGCGAGGGCGGCGGCTCGCAGCGGCAGCCACTCGACGCGAACAACTTCCACGTCGCGTTCGTGCTCGAGACCGCCAACTACGGCACCGTCGCGATCGATCTGATCACCGTCGATCGCGAGGTCAGCGTCGACGTACGCGCCGAGGCCGCGCCGGCCGTGCGCGCGTTCCGCGACGCGCTCGGTCATTTGACCGCGCGCCTGGAAGCGCTGCACTACCGCGTCTCGTCGGCCGGTGCGACGCTGGCGTCGACCGCGACCATCGGCGTCGCCGCGCCACCTTCACGGCCCGTCGATCCGAATGCGACGGTGGACCGCTCGGCATGAGATCGCGCTATTTCGACGCGCGCCGCAACGCGCCGGAACGTCCCGCCGCGGCGGCGCTCAACTACGACCCCACCAAGCCGGGGCCGCCCGAGATCGTCGCGATCGGACGCGGGCTGACCGCCGAGGAGATCGTGCGGCTGGCCCGCGAGCACGAGGTTCCCGTCCACCAGGATGCCGGGCTGGTCGAAGCGCTGGCCAAGCTCGAAGTCGGACAGCGGCTGCCCCGCGAGCTGTACGCGATCGTCGCCGAGGTCTTGGCGTTCGTGTACGCGGTCGACGCGCAGGCCTCGGCGTAGCGCGCGCGAAGCTCGTCTCCGTGATAATTAGGAGATACGTCGCCCTGGCGGCGGCGCTGTTGGCGTGTGCCCCGGGGGCGGGATTGGCGGCGGCGCCGGCCGCGTCGCCCGCGCCGGCACCCTCGCCGAGCGCGGCCCCGGCCTCGAACGAGGTCGTCACGCACCACACCGTCACCATCGACGGCCACCCGATCGCCTACACCGCGCACGCGGGCACGATTCCGCTGACCAACGCGGACGGCGAGGAGATCGCCCAGCAGTTCTACGTCGCCTACACGGCCGACGGTGCCGACCCGCGCACGCGGCCGGTCACGTTCTTGTGGAACGGCGGTCCCGGCTCGTCGACGATGTGGCTGCACATGGCCTCGTTCGGACCGTTGCGCGTCGCGATCCCCGGCAACGCGACGCCCCCCGCGCCGGGCACGCCGCTCGGCCCCAATCCCGAGTCGCTGATCGACACCACCGACTTGGTGTTCATCGACGCGATCGGCACCGGCTACAGCCGCATCACCGGCAAGGGGAAGCCGACCGACTTCTTCGGCGTCGACGAGGATGCCAAGGCGTTCGACCAGTTCATCCGCAGCTGGACGACGCGCAACGACCGCTGGGGCTCGCCGAAGTTCTTGTTCGGCGAGTCATACGGAACGACGCGCGCGGCCGACGTCGTCAACCGCCTGCAGGACGACGGGATGGCGATCGACGGCGTGGTGCTGCTCTCCTCGGCGCTCGACTTCAACTCGCTCGACAACAGCCAAGGCCCGGGCGAGGATCGCGGGTACATCGCGTTCCTGCCGACCGAGGCGGCGGTCGCGTGGTACCATCACGCGCTGCCGAATCAGCCCGCCGATCTGCCGGCGTTCCTCGATAGCGTGCGCGCGTTCGCGATCGGCCCGTACGCCGACGCGCTGATGCGCGGCGACACGCTCGACGCCGCCACGCGGGCGCGCATCGTCGCGACCCTGCACGCCGACACCGGACTCGATCCCGCCTACATCGAGCGCGCGCACTTGCGCCTCGATCCCAGCCGCTTCGAGCACCAGCTGCTGCACGGCCAAGGGATCGTGACCGGTCGTCTGGACGGGCGCTACTCCGGCCCCGACCTCGACCGCACCAATGACACCTCGCAGTACGATCCGACCAGCGACGACGCGCTCGCCGACGCCATCGTCGGCGCGTTCAGCGCCTACGCGCGCGACGGTCTGGACTACAAGGTCGATCGGCCCTACCTGGGGACGAACTACCCGCTGGTCGGCGCGCACTGGAACAACCGCACCGAGAACTCGATCGTCACCGCCAACGTCGCCGACGACTTGCGCCAAGCGATGGTCAAGAACCCGTACCTGCACGTCTTCTCCGCCAACGGCTGGTTCGATCTGGCGACGCCGTTCTTCGGCACGCAGTACACGCTCGACCATCTCGGGCTCGATGCGGCCGGGCGCGCCCGGATCGCCTACGGCTTCTATCCCTCCGGCCACATGGTCTACCTGAACGACGAGGCGCGTCGCGCCTTGAAGGCCGACCTGGTGCGCTTCTACCACGAATCGATGGCCCGCTGATGCGTCGCACGTTCCTCGCCCTCGCCTGCTGCGTGGTGGTCGCCGCGTTCGCGGCCGCACCGAGCGCGCTGCGCGCGCAAAGCGATCCGCCCGCCTCCCCCACCCCGACGCCCAAACCAATCCCGCGCGTGCCCGACGCCGTCACGCACCACACGATCGTGCTCGACGGCAAACGCATCGCGTACACCGCGCGCGCGGGCACGATCCTGCTGCGCGACGACGAAGGCCGTCCGACGGCCAGCGTGTTCGCGGTGTCGTACACCGCCGACGGTGCCGACGCGCGCACGCGACCGGTGACGTTCTTCTGGAACGGCGGCCCCGGCTCGTCGACGATTTGGCTGCACATGGGTTCGTTCGGCCCGGTGCGGGTCGCCGTGCCGAAGAACGCGGCCCAACCGGCCGCCGTCGGGACGCTGGTCGACAACGAGTCCTCGCTGCTCGACACCAGCGACCTGGTCTTCGTCGACGCGGTCGGTACCGGCTGGAGCGAGCTGGTCGGCAAGGCGACGACCAAGGACTTCTACGGCGTCGACGAAGACGCGAACGCGTTCAAGCAGTACGTCGAGCGCTGGCTGACCGCCAACGGGCGCTGGAGCTCGCCGAAGTTCCTGTTCGGCGAATCGTACGGCACGACGCGCGCGGCCAACGTGGTCAACAAGCTGCTCGACGACGGGGTCGCCTGCAACGGCGTGGTGCTGCTCTCCTCGGCGCTGGACTTCAACTTCTTGCCGCTGGGCCAAGGCGTCGGCGAGGACTACGCGTACATCGGCTACTTCCCGAGCGAGGCGGCGGTGGCGTGGTACCACCACCGGGTGCCCGGCAAGCCGCCGGACCTGATCACCTTCGTCAATCGCGCGCGCGCCTTCGCCGGCGGCCCGTACGCCGCCGCCCTGCGGCGCGGCGATACGCTCGATCCGGCCACGCGCGCGCAGATCATCGCGCAGATCCACGACTTCACCGGGCTGAGCACGAGCTACATCGACGCGGCGAATCTGCGGCTCGACCCCAACCGCTTCCAGGCGCAGCTGCTGCGCGGCAGCGATCAGAACATCGGCCGCTTCGACGGCCGCTACATCGGCCGCGAGATCGACCCCAACACGACCAATCCGAGCTTCGATCCGTCCGACACGATGACGTCGGCGGCGTACGTCTCGGCCTTCAATCACTACGCGCACGACGTGCTGGGCTACCGTTCGCAACGGCCGTACGACGTCGTCGACTTCACCGTCAACCAGGCGTGGAAGTACCAGCGCGGCGAGGACTCCAATGCCCCCAGCGTCGTCGGCGACCTGCAGGCGGCGATCGCGAAAGACCCAACCTTGCACGTCCTCTCGGCCAACGGCTACTTCGACCTGGCCACCGGCTTCTACGGTACCGAGTACCTGCTGCAGCACATGAACCTCGACGCCGCGCAGCAGCGTCAGGTCCAGTTCGTCTACTTCCGTGCCGGCCACGAGGTGTACCTGAACCACGACGCGCTGGTCGAGTTCAAGCGCTACCTGGTCGGCTGGTACAAGAACGCGCTGGAGCGCTGACCCGGCCCTCGCTGCCGGCGGCCGGCGTTTACATCGCCAGTTCCGACATCGGCGGGAAGCCGTGCTGCGCACGGCCCTCGTCGGCGTCGTTCTTCATCGAGGACTTGTAGAGCTCGAGGTGGCCGTCGGTCGCGCGGTCGTAGTACTTCTTGCGCAGCGCCTGCAGTTCGCTCTCCTCGAGCGGAGTGAAATCGTTCGCCACGCGCAGGTGGTGGTCGAGCACGGCTTGGCTGTCGATGCCGGTGATGGTGGTCAGCACGCCGGGCAGGGACATCGCGTAGCGCAGCGCGTCGTCGGGGTCCACGCCGCCGGCTTCGAGCATCCGCCCTTCGCTGAACGCCTTCATCCCGAGCACGGCGATGCCGCGCTCGCGCGCCGACGGGAGCACATGCCGCTCGAAGCTGCGGAAGTGCGGGTCGAGCACGTTCAGCGGCATCTGGACGGTGTCGAACGGGAAGCCGCGCTCGATCATCTCGCGATGGATGGCCGGGCGCTTGTGGCCGGTGAAGCCGACGAAGCGCACCTTGCCGGCGCGCTTCGCCTCGTCGAGCGCTTCGAGCACGCCGCCCTTGGCGTAGTGGCGCGCGGGATCGTCGTCGTAGACGCACTCGTGCACCTGCCACAGATCGAGGTGGTCGGTGCGCAAGCGCCGCAGCGACTCCTCGAGCTGCTCGCGCGCGACGTTGGCGTCGCGGCCGTGCGTGCAGACTTTCGTCATCAGGAAGACGCGGTCGCGCGCGCCGTTCTGCGCCAGCGCTTTGCCCATCCGCTCCTCGCTGACGTGGTCGTTGTACTCCCACGCGTTGTCGAGGAAGGTGATGCCGCCGTCGATCGCGGCGTGGAGCAGCCGAATCGCCTCCGCTTCGCCGGCGATCTTGCCGAGATGATAGCCGCCGAAACCGATGATCGAGACGGCCGCGTCGGGACCGAGCATGCGTTGCGGGATCATGCGGGCCCTGTACCCACCCGCGGCGAACACGCCGTCCCCGATGAGTTGGTTCGCGAAGCTGCGCACGGCGTTGACCCGGACGCGCGAGGCGTTCGGCGGTGAGCTCGAGGAGCTGGCCTTGGCGAAGCGCCCGGTCGACGAGGGGCTGTGGGACGACCTCGAAGAGTTGCTGCTGGCGGCCGATTTCGGCGTCCCGACGACGCTCAAGATCGTCGACGGGTTGCGCGCGGTCGCCCGCCAGGACCGCTATACGACGAGCGACCAGGTCGTCGCCCGGTTCCGCCGCGACGTCCAGAACTTCCTGACCCTCGCGCCGATGACGCTGACCCTGAGCGGCAAACCGGCAGTGGTGCTGGTCGTCGGCGTCAACGGCAGCGGGAAGACGACCACCATCGGCAAGCTGGCCGCGCTGCTGCGCGCGCAGGGCAAGAAGGTCATGGTCGTCGCCGCCGACACGTTCCGCGCCGCGGCCGCCGAGCAGCTCGCGATCTGGGCGCAGCGCGCGGGCGTCGAGTACGTGCGCGGCGCCGAAGGCTCGGATCCGTCATCGGTCGTGTTCGACGGGATGAGCGCGGCCAAGGCGCGCGACATCGACGTCGTGCTGGTCGACACCGCCGGGCGGCTGCAGACCAAGACCAACTTGATGGAAGAGCTCAAGAAGATGCGCCGGGTGATCGAGCGCGAGACCGGCGGGCCGCCGGCCGAGACGCTGCTGGTCGTCGACGGCACGACCGGGCAGAACGCGCTCTCGCAGGCCAAGCTGTTCAACGAGGCTACGCAGCTGACCGGCGTCGTCGTCACCAAGCTCGACTCGACCGCGAAGGGCGGCGTGCTGGTCGGGATCGTCGACCAGTTGGCGGTTCCGGTGAAGTTCGTCGGGGTCGGCGAAGGTCAGGACGCGCTGGCGCCGTTCGACCCGGCGCAATTCACCCGGGCCCTGTTCGAAGTCGCGCCGGCGGCCTGAGGCGTTCGCCTACGGCTCGACGACGAGCGCCTGCGGCTGCGTGATGCCGGTGGTGATCGTCGCGATCTTGGAGGTCAGCGCGAAGTTGAACTCCTGGATGTTGGGTTCGCCGGTGTTGGTACCGAGGTCGTTGACGTAGACGCCGTTCGCGCCGAGCCCGAGCGAACGCAGCTGGCTGACGGCACTGCCGGAGTAGTACGGTTCGTTGGACGAGATCGCGATCGCCGCCGACGGCGACGTCGTGCCGGCCGGGATGAGGAACATCTGCGAGGGATACGGACCGGAGCAACAGGACCACGCGTCTTCGTAGATGTTTCCCCCGGCGTCCGAGACGATCGCCGCGCCGACCCACGGCGAGATGTTGACCGTCGTCGCCGTCGAGCCGCTGGTCACCGGTGCCGCGAACTTGTAGATCTGATAACTTTGCGTGTTGACCACGAACAGGTTCCCGGACGGGTCGAGCGCCAGCGAGCCGGGCTCGGACACGCTCGTGATGGTGACCGCCGGGCTCGGGCTGCCGGTGACCGGTGCGGAGAACTTCCACACGTATGAGTTGTAGTCGTCGTCGATCCACAGGTCGCCGTTCGGTCCGACGGTGATGCCGGCCAAACTGTTTGCGATGCCGGTGAAGCCGATCGGATTCCACGCCGCTTGCGCGGCGCCGGTGTACGGCGGCGCGTATGCGGCCATGTTGTCACCGTTGGTGGTATCGCCGAGGTACAGCGTGCCGTTCGGCGCGACCGCCATCAGGCCGCCGCCGAAATCGATCGTCGTCGTCTTGGTGAACGACGGCGCGGCGAACACGGTCACGGTGTCGGTGGCTTGGTTGGCGACGAACAGGTCGCCGCCCGCGTCGGCGACGACGTTCTGCGGTTCGCCGACGGACGACCCGCTGAGCGTCACCAGCGGCGCGCTGCCGCCGTCCGCGTAGATCTCGACGTTGTTCGGACCCGACGTGCCGTCGCACGCGCTGCAGTTGGCCACCACCAGCGCGCGCACCATGTCGACGGTCACGTCGACCGGCCCGCAGACCGCGCCCGATTGCGCGCAGCCGTCGGTGGCCTGCCCCGTGTAGGTCGCGCTGACGCCGAACGTCGCGGTGTCGCTGCCGAACGTCGTCGGCGGCACCAGCGAGAACTGATTCGGCGACGTCGTCGTCGGCTGGACCGCCGTGGCCGCGAGGGCGCCCGTCGGCGCCGCGATGGTGAACGTCGGCGAGCCGGGACCGACGATGATGTTGCCGTCGGCATCGAGCGCCTGGGCGAGGAACGCGTGGGCGGCGGGACCGACCAAGTCGTACGCGTTGGTGCCGGTCGCCGGCGCGAGCGCCGAGAGCGCCGTGACGACGATTTGTGCCGGAACGCCCGACAAGCTCAAGGCGATCGAGTTGGTCTGGCCCGCGAGGATGGTGAAGGCGAGGTTCTGGCCGGTCGAGAGGACGTTGCCGGTCGCCGCTTGCGTGCCGGCGTCGTAGCCGTCGTACGTGGAGAGCGTCGCGGTGTAGCTGCCCGGCGCGAGCGAGACTTGCAGCGTGCACTGCGTACTGGCGAGCGTGCTCGAACAACCGGTGAACGTCGGCGTCAGGGCGACGGTCTCGTCGATCGTCGTCGGGCCGTTGATCGCGACGCTCAACGCCTGCGTCGCCGGCGACACGTAGGCCGGCACGCGGCTGCGACCGCTGGTGGCGGCCTTCTTCGGGATCGAGACGCGAAAGAGCGCGGTGCCCTTGCCGGACGGCTTGCCGGTCGGCGTCAGGCCGCTGCCGCCGCCGCCGCAGCCGGCGGCAGACCAACCGAGTACGATAACGCTCAGTGTGAGGCTGAAACGACGCCAAAACGAACGCATGCCCGCTCCTTAAGGACCTCGGCGCTGCGCGGCGTTCGCAGCGATTAGCGCATTTCCCCGCAGGACGGCCGTCGGCGGAGATTCGCTGGAGGGCGCAGGGCGCGTTCGAGCGAGAGAGGTTCGTATGGATACTCCGGCCGCACTGATCATCTTCGACTGCGACGGCGTTCTGGTCGACAGCGAACGGATCGTCAACGCGATCGAGTCGCGCGAGCTGCGACGCCTCGGGATCGAGCTCTCGCCCGATGAGGTGCGCCGCCGCTTCAAAGGCAAGACCATCGACGAGGACAACGCCGAGATCGAGCGCATCGCCGGTACGCGCGTGCCGGCGAGCTGGACCTACGACTACGCGATGGCGAGCGCGCTGGGCTTCGTGCGCGAGCTGCGCGCGGTCGACGGCGTCGAGGGCGTGATCGCGCGCGTGCAGGCGGCGGGCGTCGCGTCGTGCGTCGCCTCGCAGTCGCCGCCGGCCCGCGTCGCGCTCTCACTCGTCGTGACGAACCTGGACCGCTACTTCGGCGAACGCGTGTACACCGCGTCGGTGGTCGCGCGGCCGAAACCCGCGCCCGACCTGTTCTTGTACGCCGCCGCGGCGCTGGGCGTCGCGCCGGAGCGCAGCGTCGTGATCGAAGATTCGCCCAGCGGCGTGCGGGCCGCGGTTGCCGCCGGAATGGACGTCTACGGCTACGCGGCGGACGAAGACGCGCACGCGCTCGCCGCGGCCGGCGCGCGCGTCTTCACCGCGATGGCCGAGCTGCCCGCGCTGTTAGGTGTGTGAGGCGATGCGCTCGGCGTAGAGCGGTTCGAGCGCCGTGTAGTCGCTGTCTTCGGCGTCTTCCGCGGTGCCCGCCAGCGCCGCCGCGAGCCCCGCCAAACCGGCGTGCCAACCGGCGCCGAACCCGCTCAGCGACCCGGCGGGCATGCGGCTGTGCGTGAGCGTGAGCCGCACGCGGTCGCCGTCCGCACGCAGTTCCCAGCGCACGAGCCCATCGACCACCGGGCCACCGGACGCCTCCGGCTCGTTCCAAGTGTACTCGATGACCCGCGGCGGCTCGTACTCCGTGATGGTTCCGATCATCCCGAACGGAAACGAGACCCCCTCGCCGACGCGCGTTCCGACGGTGCCCCCTTCGAACCAGGTGGCCAGCAGCTCCGTCTTGGTGAGATGATCCCAGACGCGCTCGATCGGGCCGGGCAGCACGCGTTCGAAACGCAGCGTGCCGGGCGGGATGAAGGTGGCGAGCTCGTTCACGACGTCCGCTCCATCGTGGCGTGCGCGAACGACGGTGGTCGCTCGAAGCGAATCGTGTCGGGCGCGATGACGGTACCCTCGTCGGTCACGGCGTGTTCCTCCGCGTTGCGTCGGTGTCGGTGAGTTGGCGTTCCAGCGCGTCCAGGTGCGTCGACCAAAAACGGCGGAAGCGCGCCAGCCAGGCGTCGAGCTCCGCCAGCCCGTCCGGCGCGAGCGCGTAGATGCGGCGCTGCGCTTGCGGGCGGACGCGGACCAAGCCCGCGTCGCGCAGCACGCGCAGGTGTTGCGACACGGCCGGCGGCGTCATGTCGAAGCGGTGGGCCAGCTCGCCGGCGCCGTACTCGCGTTGCGCCAGCAGCTCGACGATGCGCCGCCGGGTCGGGTCGGCCAGCGCCGCGAAGGCTTCCACGGCGGTCATTATGTAGCTGTCGCTTAATTAAGTCAAGTCTTTTAGAGAATGCTCGTCGAACGTAGGTTCGATTGCCGGCCGGGGCGAACGTCGTGAATTAATAGGGCGCTGGTGCCATCCAGATGGCACCCGGGCGCGATACGGTCGAGTCCGTCAAACGATTCGACGCACACCGTACGGAGCATCATGGCCGACGAAAAACAAGTAGCCCTGAGCAACGCGCTCGCCCAGATCGAGCGCCAGTTCGGCAAGGGGTCCATCATGAAGATGGGCGAGATCCAGGAGCGGATGGCGTTCGACGTCATCTCGACCGGGTCGATCGCCCTCGACCTCGCCCTCGGCGTCGGCGGCTTGCCGCGCGGACGCATCGTCGAGATCTACGGTCCGGAGTCGTCCGGTAAGACCACCCTCGCGCTGCACGTCATCGCCGAGGCGCAGCGGGCCGGCGGCACCGCCGCCTTCGTCGACGTCGAGCACGCGCTCGACCCGACCTACGCCCAAGGGCTGGGCATCGATCTCGACAATCTGCTGGTCTCGCAACCGGACGCCGGCGAACAGGCACTCGAGATCGCCGAGATGCTGGTGCGCTCGAACGCGGTCGACGTCGTCGTCGTCGACTCGGTCGCGGCGCTGGTCACCAAGGCCGAGCTCGAAGGCGACATGGGCGATACCCACGTCGGCTTGCAGGCGCGCCTGATGTCGCAAGCGCTGCGCAAGCTGACCTCCGCGATCTCGCGCTCCAAGTGCGTCATGATCTTCATCAACCAGCTGCGCGAGAAGGTCGGCGTGATGTTCGGCAATCCCGAGACGACCTCGGGCGGCCGCGCGCTGAAGTTCTACGCCTCGGTGCGCCTGGACGTGCGCAAGCTCGAGCAGATCAAGGTCGGGCAGGACGTCGTCGGCTCGCGCACCCGGGTCAAGGTGGTCAAGAACAAGGTCGCGCCGCCGTTCCGGCAGGCCGAGTTCGACATCACTTACGGTAAGGGCATCTCGAAGATGGGCTCGATCATCGACGTGGCACTCGAACGCAACATCATCGGGAAGTCGGGCTCGTGGTATACCTACGGCGAGCAGCGCATCGGTCAGGGCCGCGAGAACGCCAAGGCGTACCTCGAGGAACACACCGACGTGGCCGACGAGATCTCGGTCAAGATCCGCGAGGCCCTCAAGGCCACCGCGTCGCCGAACGGGATCGCCAAGCCCGTCGGCGCGGTTGCGGTCGGCGACGACGAATAATCCGCGGTGGCGACCGCACGGGTGACGGCGCTGCGCATGTTGGCGCGGCGCCGTCTCACCGAGGCACAGTTGGCCGCCGGTCTGCAGCGCAAGGGGTTCGACGACGAGACCGTCGCCGCCGCACTCGAGGCGTGCAAACGTGACGGTCTGCTCGACGATCGACTCTACGCAGCGCTCTACGTCGAAGGCCGGCGCGCGCCGGTCGGCGACGCGCGGCTGGTCGCCGAGCTCGTCAAGCGCGGGATCGACCGTGAGGCCGCGCGCGAGCGGGTGCACACCTCGGAGACGTCCGAGGCGCAGCGCGCCGCGCTGGCCTACGAGCGGCTGCGCCGGACGACGCCGGCGCTCTCGTATCCGTCGGCCGCGCGCAAGCTGGAACGGCTCGGGTTTCCGGCGGCGTTGATCTATCGCGTCCTACGCGAGCGCGCCGGCGTCGATCTCGAGGGCCTCGCCGATCTGTGCTAGGGCTGGGAGTGACGATCGTCAAGCTCGTGTGACGCGCGAGGAAAGTGAAGGGACCGTATGGTAAGGGCGCTCTGAGGATGCGTTTCCACCTCGTCCGCGCGCTGCTTTGCATGCTCGTGGCCGTCGCGTTGCTCGCGCCGAGCTACGCCTTGGCAGTCGAACTCGACGCCGTCTCGAAAGCCGCGGCAGGGTATTCCGTCTCCGATCCCAAGCTGGAAGCGCTCTACCGGTCGGCCTTGCTCGAAACGGGCAAGGAGATCACCATCGCGTCCGACGGCACCGCGTACGTGCGCACCGGCGACATCCCGGCCGAATGGCTGCGCGACGCAAGCGCCGAGGTGCGCCCATACCTGTTCTTCGCCAAGGACGATCCGCAAGTGCGCAGCCTGCTGCGCGGGATCATCGCGCGCATGGGCAAGTACCTCCAGATCGATCCCTACGCGAACGCCTTCACGCTCGACTACCGCGTTTGGGAAGAGAAGTTCGAGCTCGACTCGCTGATCTACCCGATCTCGCTCTCGTGGACGTATTGGAAGCAGACCGGCGACGACTCGATCTTCACCGGCGATCTCTCGGCCGGGTTCGACAAGGCGCTCGAGACGATGGAGCGCGAGCAAGACCATCCGGCCGTTACGACGCACCCGTATTCGCACAAGGAGCTGCCCAACGGCGGACGCGGCAACAACGTCGGCTACACCGGGATGATCTGGACCGGCTTCCGTCCCTCCGACGACGCCTGCACGTACAACTATTTGATCCCCTCGGAGATGTTCGCCGTGGTCGGGCTGGGCGAGCTCGGCGAGATCGAGCGCGACGTCTACCACAACCTGATCAAAGCGCAGCGCGCGTTCGCGTTGCGCGATGAGGTGCAGGCCGGGATCCAGACGTACGGCGTCGTGTTCACGCCGAACTACGGCTACGTATACGCCTACGAGGTCGACGGACTCGGCAACTCGATCCTGATGGACGACGCCAACATCCCCTCGCTGCTGTCCGCTCCCTACCTCGGCTACGGTACGACCAACTCGCTGATCTACCGCAACACGCGGCGGTTCTTGCTCTCCAAGGACGATCCGACGTACTACGCCGGCAAGCTGGCACGCGGAATCGGCTCACCGCACACGAATGACGGCTACGTGTGGCCGTTGGCGCTGCTGATGCAAGGCTTCACGGCCACCAGCGAGACCGAACGCAAAGACGTCATGAACGAGCTGCTCGCGTCCGATCCGGGCGATCATCTGCTGCACGAATCGTTCAATCCCGACGACCCCGCGAAGTTCTCGCGCGTCGACTTCGCGTGGCCCAACGCGCTCTTCACCGAGTACGTGATGACCGACTTCGAAGGCGTCCCCGCGCTGCCGGTCGGCTCGACCTCCGACTTGGATTTCCGTGGCGACTAGCAGCATGGTGAGAAGCGCGCCCACGGGGAGCCGCGCCGTGAGGCAATCGTGAGCGCGCTCGGTGCGTGGGGGCCCCACGCGCAGCGTGGGGCGCGCGGAGCCGGGGGCGGAGCGCCGTTGGACATTTGCGTGGGGATTCAGTGGGGGGACGAGGGCAAGGGGCGGATCGTCGATTTGATGGCGCGCGACTACGGCGTCATCGCGCGCTTCGGCGGCGGCGACAACGCCGGGCACTCGATCGAGGTGGGTGACACCAAGCTGGCGTTGCACGTGGTGCCCTCCGGCGTGCTGGTCGAGAACACGCGGCTGCTGATCGGCGGCGGAACGGTGCTCTCGCTGCGCGGGCTGGTCGACGAGCTCGACACGCTGGCGAAGCTCGGCGTCGACATCGGGCGGATCGTCGTCTCCGACCGGGCGCACGTCGTGTTCCCGTATCATGGCGTGCTCGATCGCCTGGCGGAAAAACAGCGCGGCGGCTCGGCGATCGGAACGACCGGGCGCGGGATCGGGCCGGCCTACGTCGACCGGGTCGCGCGGCTCGGCGTGACCTTCGCCGACCTCGCCAAGCCGGAAGTGCTGGCGACGAAGATTCGCGCGACGCTGTTGGCGCGGGCCGCGCAGTTCGCCGGCGCCGACGAGGTCCCGCGCGAGGAAGACGTCGTCGGCGAGACGCTGGCGCTCGCGCGCCGCGTCGTCCCGCACGTCGTCGACGGCGTCGGCTGGCTGCAAGCCGCCTTCGCGCGAGGCGAGCGGGTGCTCGCCGAGGGCGCGCAAGGCACCATGCTGGACGTGACTTACGGCACCTATCCCTACGTCACCAGCTCGCACACGCTGGCCGGCGGCGCCTGCACCGGACTCGGGGTCGGTCCGACCGCGGTCGCGCGGGTGCTCGGCGTGGCGAAAGCCTACTGCACGCGCGTCGGCGGCGGCCCGTTCCCCTCCGAGCTGCTCGACGAGCGCGGCGAACGCTTGCGCGCGCAGGGACACGAGGTCGGGGTGACGACCGGTCGCCCGCGTCGCTGTGGGTGGTACGATGCGGTCGCCGCTCGCTACGCCGCGCAGCTCAACGGTTTGGACGCGATGGTCATCACCAAGCTCGACGTCCTCTCGGGGTTCGACCGGATCGGGATCGTGACCGGCTATCGCCGCGCGGACGGCCTCGAGGCCGGCGCCGAGGCGCTGATGGACCCCGACCTGCGGGTCGACGTCGAGGAACACCCCGGTTGGACGGAAGACCTGCGCGGGGTCCGCCGCATCGCCGATCTGCCGCCCACCGCGCGGTCCTTTCTCGACCGGCTGGCACAGCTCACGGGGACGCCGATCGCGGCCGTCTCGGTCGGTCCCGAGCGCTCGGCTATCGCGACGTGACACGGGTCGCACGCTTGCTCACCGCCGATCATCCAATAAAGGTGAGCAACCCTCGCGCCGATAGTGCTGATAGCGTCGTGCACGGAGGCACGATGGATCACGCCACGGTCGGCATACCGCGCGTCGCTGCGAGGACGGCGCGCAAAGGTGGCTTGTGGATCAATTGAGCTCGTCGTTCGCGGCGTTCACGGGGCGTTTCCGTGAATGGTGGAACGGCCAGTCCCCATCGACCCGGCTCGGATACGGCGCCGTGGTCTTGGCATTGGTCATCGGCGTGGCGATCTTCGGAGCGTTCCGCTTGCGGGGTCCGGCGTACGCGGTGCTGTTCAGCAACCTTCCGGCCGACGAAGCCAACGCGGTCCTACAAAAACTTGACGCGGAGAAGATCCCGCATCGGTTGGCCGACGGCGGGACGACCGTCCTGGTCCCCGAGCAGGACGTCGCCGAGCAGCGCGTCGAGCTCGCCGGTGAGAATGTCGTCAAGGGCGGCGGCACCGGCTGGGAGCTCTTCGACCGCACCAACCTCGGCATGACCGACTTCCAGGAGAAGATCGCCAAGGAGCGCGCCGTCGAAGGCGAGCTCGAACGGACGATCTCCGGCCTGAGCGAAGTGCAGTCCGCGCGCGTCCACATCGCCAGCCCCGAAGCCTCGCTCTACTCGACCTCGCAGCTGCCCACGACCGCGTCGGTCGCGATCGTCACCAAGCCCGGGATGCAGCTCGACGCGGCGCAGGTACGCGGCGTCACGCAGCTGGTCGCCGGCGCCGTCGACGGCCTCAAGCCCGAGAACGTCACGCTGGTCGATCAGAACGGCACCATCTTGCGTCCCGCGCCCCTGGGCGCGACCGCCGACGGCTCGACCGGAGACGACGGCGCGAGCGCGCTGCGCATGACGCAAGACCAGCTGGTCGCGAAAGAAAAGTTCGAGTCGGACCTGCAAGAGAATCTGCAGGGGCTGCTCGACAACACGCTGGGCGCGCACCACTCGGCCGTCCGCGTCGCGAGCGAGATGAACTTCGACGCGAACTCCACCGAGACCAAGCAGTACGCGCCGCAAGGCACGGTTCGCTCGCAGCAGACGGAGCGCGAAAGCTACAACGGTACCGGCACCCCGCCGCGTCAGGCCGGCGGCGTTCCCGGCACGACAACCAACGTCGTGCCGACCTATCAGGGGACGCAGCAGCAGCAGGGCAACAGCCGCTACACGCACACCAAGAACACGACCAACTACGAGATCACCGAGACCGACGGCAAGCACGTCGACGCGCCCGGGAAGGTCACGCGGTTGTCGGTCGCCGTCCTGGTCAACGTCCCGGCGACCGCGCCGGCCGGCGCCAACGCGCCGTACACGGTCGCGCCGGCCGACGTCACCAAGATTCGCAACGTCATCGCCGCCGCCGCCGGCATCGACCCGGCGCGCGGCGACCAGATCTCGGTCGAAGCGATTCCGTTCGCGCCGGTACCGAACGCCGTCGGGTACGGTCCGACCTCGACGACCGTGCTGGGTATCCCGCTGGTCCCGGCGCTGGCGCTGCTCGCGATCCTCGGTGTGATCGGTGCGGGCGCGGCCTTCGCCCTGGTGCGCCGCCGGACGTTCCGTCCGAGCGCCGAGCTCCCGACCTTCGACTCGACCTTGGCCGAAGAGCTGCCCTCGTTCGAAGAGCACCCCATGCTCGACGGCACCCCGTCGATCGCCGCCCCGATACGCTCCGCGGCCGACCTGACGCGCGAGCAGATGATCGAATACGTGACCACCGTCGCGCAAGAGAACCCCGACAACATCGCCAAGCTCGTGAAACTATGGCTCGCGGAGTAAACAGCTGTGATCTCTGATAAGCCGATCTTGACGCTTGGCGACGATCCGATCGGGACGTCCCTGGTCGACGCCTACGGCTCGGCGTCGGTTCCGGACATGACGGGGCCCGAGAAGGCCGCCATCTTGATGATCACGATCGGCCTGGAGCTGGCCGCGACGATCTTCAAGTTCCTGCGCCAAGACGAGGTCGAGCGGATCGTCCTGGAGATCGCGAAGATCTCGACGGTCGCGATCGACAAGCGCGACGCCGTCATCCAAGAAGCGTATCAGCGCGCGATCGCCCTCAAGTACATCAACGAGGGCGGGATCGAGTACGCCAAGGAGATCCTCGAGCGTTCGTTCGGCGCCGGCCAAGCCGACGACATGACGAACCGCCTCTTCGCGGCGCTCAAGCACGGCAACCCGCTCGAGCTGGTGAAGAAGACCGAGCCGGCGCAGCTGCTCGAGTTCATCAAGGAAGAGCATCCGCAGACCATCGCGCTCATTTTGGTCTACATGTCGCCCGACCAGGCCGGCGCCGTGCTCTCGCAGCTCGAGCCGGAGCTGCAGGGCGAAGTCGCGATGCGCATCGCCATCCTCCAGAAGACCGCACCGGAGATCCTCGAGCAATTGGACGAGCTGCTGGGTCGCCGTCTGCTGGTCAGCGGTTCCGACTTCACCAAGGCCGGCGGCGTGCAGTCGCTCGCGCAGGTCATGGGCTTCGTCGACCGCGAGACGGAGAAGAACATCCTCGACGGCCTGGCCCGGCGCGATCCGGCCGTCGCCGAGGAAGTCAAGAACCTGCTGTTCGTGTTCGAGGACATCATCAACCTCGACGACCGCGCGATCCAACGCGTCCTCAAGGAAGTGGACGGTAAGGATCTGGCCCTGGCGCTCAAGACCGCCAACGACGACCTCTTGGCCCGCATCTACAAGAACATGTCCACCCGCGCGGCGCAGACGCTGCGCGAGGACATCGAGGTGCTCGGCCCGGTGCGCGTCCGCGAGGTCGGCAAGGCGCAGCAGAACATCGTCGACGTGATTCGCACGCTCGAGGAGAACGGCCAGATCATCATCGCTCGCGGCGGGAAAGACGATCGGATAGTCTAGCTTGGGCCGCGTAGTCAAAGGCGCGAAGCTTCGGACTGAGCGCTATGCGCTCGCGGTTCCGGAGGCACCGCCGCCGCCGATCGCAGAGTACCTCGAGACCGACGGCGTCGAGCTGACGGACGGTTTCGCGTACGATGCGGACGGCGGGCTGCTGCCCGACTATCCGCTCGCGCCGCCGCCTCCGCCGGCGGTCGACGTCGAAGCGCTGCGCGCGCAGGCGCAAGCGCTGCTCGACCGCGCCGCGCAGGAGGCGGAGACGCTGCTGCGCGACGCGCATGCGCGGGCACGCACGCTGGTCGAGGAAGCCTCGGCCCACGCGCGCACGATCGAGCAGGATGCGCGCACGAAGGCGCACGACGAAGGATTCGCGCAGGGCCGCGAAGCGGCCGACCGCGACATGAACGACATGCTGGTGACGATGCGCGGGCTGCTCGAGATGGCGCGCGTCGAGCGCCACAAGCTGATCGAACAGGCGGAGCCGGAGCTGGTGCGCCTGGCTCTGGGCTTGGCCGAGCGCGTGCTGCACCAGCAGGTCGCGCTCGACCGCGGCGTGGTCATCGAGATGGCGAAGACCGCGATCGCGCGCTTGATCGAGCGCGACACGGTGACCGTGCGCGTCAATCCGGCCGACCTCGAGCGGATGCGCGAGCACCGTGACGAGCTGATCGCGATCGGAGACATCCGCAACCTGCGGGTGGTCGAAGACCAGCGCGTCGACCGCGGCGGCGTCGTCGTCGACACCGCGGCCGGGACGATCGACGCGCGGATCTCCACGCAGCTCGAAGAAGCGCGCAAGATCCTGCACATCGAGGAAGAGCTCATCGTCGAGCCGGCCCCGAGCGAACACCTCGCCGCGAACGGACTGACGACGGCGAGAGCGTCGTGACCACGACCGAACCGCGCCCGCACCCGTTCGACGCCGGCCGGTACCTCGAGGAGCTGAACGACGTCGACCTGATCCGCACCAACGGCCGGGTCAGCCAGGTGATCGGGACCGTGATCGAGTCGAACGGGCCGCCGATGGCGATCGGCGAGACCGCCGCCATCGCGTACCGCCGCACCGCCGAGCCGGTGCTCGCCGAAGCGGTCGGCTTCCGCGACGCCAAGGTGCTGTTGATGCCGCTCGGCGAGCTGGGCGGCATCGCCGCCGGCTCCGAGGTCGTCGCGCTCGGCCGCCCGTTGCAGTTGGGCCTCGCGCCGGGTTTGCTCGGCCGCGTCCTCGACGGCCTGGGCCGCCCGATCGACGGGCTGGGCGCGATCGCGGACGCGCGCCGCGCCGAGATCTCGGGCCGGCCGCCCAACTCGCTGACCCGCCGCCGCGTCACCGAACCGCTGGGCGTGGGCGTGCGCGCGATCGACGGCTTGCTGACGGTCGGCAAAGGCCAGCGCGTCGGCATCTTCGCCGGCTCGGGCGTGGGCAAGTCGACGCTGCTGGGGATGATGGCGCGCAACACCGCCGCCGACGTCAACGTCATCGCGCTCGTCGGCGAGCGCGGCAAAGAGGTCCGCGACTTCCTCGAGCGCGACCTGGGCGAAGCGGGTCTGCGGCGCTCGATCGTCGTCGTCGCAACCTCGGATCAACCGGCACTGGTCCGCATCAAGGCGGCCTTCGTCGCGACGCGCATCGCCGAGTTCTTCCGCGACCAAGGCCTGGACGTGATGCTGATGATGGACAGCGTCACGCGCTTCGCGATGGCGCAGCGCGAGGTCGGCCTGGCGATCGGCGAGCCGACGACGACGCGCGGCTACACGCCCTCGGTGTTCGCGCTGCTGCCGAAGCTGCTCGAGCGGACCGGGACCTCGGACGTCGGCACGATCACCGCGCTGTACACCGTCCTGGTCGACGGCGACGATCTCAACGAGCCGGTCTCCGACGCCGTGCGCTCGATCCTCGACGGGCACATCGTCCTCTCGCGCAAGCTGGCCTCGGCCAACCAGTACCCGGCGATCGACGTGCTGGGTTCGGTCAGCCGCGTCATGCCCGACGTGGTCCCGCCCTCGCACACCGCCGCCGCCTCGGTCGTGCGCGACATCCTGGCCACTTATCGCGACGCCGAAGACCTGGTCAACATCGGCGCCTACGTGCCGGGCTCGAACCCGCGCGTCGATCACGCGCTGGCGCGCATCGATCAGGTCCGCATGTTCTTGCGCCAAGGCATCTACGAGGGCTCGACCTTCGAAGACGCCGAGCGCGGCGTGCTGGGGCTGGGCTGATGCGCTTCCGTTTCCGGCTCGACCCGGTCCTCCAGCATCGCGAGCGCGTCGAGCGCGAGCGCGCCGGCGACCACGCCCGCATGCTGGCCGCGCAACTGGCCGCCGAAGCGGCGCGCGACGATCTGATCGGACGGCGCGACGGCGCGCGCGACCGCCTGATCCGCGAGCACGCCACGCTCGACGTCGTCGAGCTGCGCGCCACCTACGTCCACCTCGACTACCTCGACCGCGCCATCGTCGGCGCGCAGCAGAAGGTCGCGACCGCCAAGGTCGACACCGAGCAGGCGCGCCTCAAGCTCGTCGACGCGGCGCGTGACCGGCAAGTCCTCGACACCCTCAAGGAACGCCGCCGCGAGGCGTTCGCGCTCGAGGAGAATCGCGTCGAACAGCGCGAGCTCGACGACCTGAACGCCCGTCTGTTCGAGCGAACCGCTCCCGAAGGAACCGCATCGTGATCGTCACTCGTCGCCGGCGCCGCAAAGTCCGTCTCGGCCGCTACGTCCTCCCGCTGCTCGCGCTGGCCGCGCTGGCCGTCGCGCTGGCCTGGCCGCCCTCGCACAACGCGATCGCCAACGGACCGCTCAAGCCGTTCTGGACGGCTGCCGGCAACGTCTTGGGCGTTGCCGCCCGCCCGCTCAGCTTCGCCGCCCAGCAACAGACGATCGTCGACCGCAACCGCGAGATTCGCTCGCTGAACGCCCAGCTCGAGCAGTCCCGCCAGGCGCAAGCCGCGGACGACGCCCGCGTCACCGCGGCCCAGCAGCAGGTCCAATCGCTGCTGGCCCAACCGCGGCCGAGCACCGCCCCGATCGCCCGCAGCAGCCCCGGCGCCATCGCCGCGGCCGGCACGGCCGGCGCCGGCACGACCGAGATGACCGCCGGAGGCCAGCCCGCGACCGACGACGAGAAGCGGCTCGGGGCGACCTGGGCACAGATGGACCCGGACAAAGCGTCGGCGATCGCGCAGCGGCTGCCGGTCGAGGAGGTCAGCCGGATCCTCTCGACCATGGACCCTGGCGACGCGGCCGAGGTCCTCAACGCCCTGCCCCCCAAGCTCGGCGCCCAGGTCAGCGCGGCTGTCGCTCAGGTCCCGGACGCTTCTCGCCGATAAACCATCCAGGCGTCCGTCCCGGGCGCCTATCCGACCTTCCAAGAAGGGAGGTGACACCCTGAACGCAGCCACAGTTCCCACCCTCGCCGGGGCGGGTCAGACCGTGGGGACGCACGCCGCCGCTTCAAGCAAAGCGCTGGGCGACGACCCCACCTTCAAGACTCAGCTCGACGGCTCGATCTTCGCGCTGACGTCCGCCAAGAGCGGCACGTCCGCTTCGACGTCTTCGAGCACGACGGCGTCCACCGCGACGACCGCCGCGACCTCGATCGACGCCGAGCTGCAGCAACAGATCGAGCAGCTCCTCGACGCGGGTACCGCGCCGGCCGACGTCGCGACGAAACTCGCGAGCTCGCTGGCATCTTCGGTTGCATCCGCGCTCGGTATCTCGACCGACGCGGCCAAAGCGAAGTTGACGAGCGCGTTCGATGCGGCGATGAGCGCCGCGAACACGGGTCCACCACAAACCAATGTCGAGAGGGCGTCAGCCCTCGTAACGAGGTTCCGGCAACTAGCCGAGCTCGCGACGAGGGTGACGAACGGAGACCCGGGGCAACCGATCCGATTGATCGCAGGAAAGAGCTCGGACGCCGAACAGGCGGGAGCAACACCGGCCCCCACTCCCGACAGCATCCTCCGCGATGCGCTCGCAGCGCTCGCGGGATCCGCGTCTCCGTCGACGACCGCGCAAGCGGCGACGTCGTCGCTCGTCACGCGCCCGGTCACCGCCGCACCGATCGCCCCCACGGGCGACGGCGCGCCGGCGACGGTCTTCCCCGTTCGCCCCGTCACCACGGCCCCGGTCGGCGCGACGAGCGCGAGCGGCGGGACGTCACCGAGCGCACCGACGGCGTCCACGCCGCCGGTGAAGGGCGGCTGGGACCCGCAGCGCCCGGTCGCGGCCAACCCGATCGCGCCGGCGCCGGACCTCACCGGCAGCGCCGGCGACGGGCGCTCGGTAGCGGCCGATCCGGCAACGCTGGTCGCGACCGGCGGCGAGACGACCGTCGGTCGTATCCTCGCGCGTGCGACGCTCGCGGCGCCGGCCACGACCGCGGCGGTGCAGACGGCCGCCAACACCTCGACCTCGACCACGACCGCGCCCGCCGCCCCGGCGACGAGCGCGGCGCCGGTCACCGCGACGACGACCGCGACCAACGCGACCGTCGCGACGACGGCGAGCGTCGACGCGGCCGCATCGGCGGCGGCGAAGACGGTCGAGGCGTTCACCCAAGCGTTCGGTGCCGCGCTCGCGCGCACCGATGCGACCTCCGGCAGCAAGGACGCCAACCCGTCCGCGTCGCCGGCGATCATCCCCACCACCAGCACCGGCTTCGCCTCCCTGGAAGCGGCCGGCGGGCTCGCGGGCTCGACCACGCACGACGCGACCGCGATCGCGCCGCCGGCACCCGCCGCGACCTTGCCGCAAACGCAGCAAGTCGATGCGAACGCCATCGTCGAGCAAGTCCTCCAAGGGGTGTCGCTCCGTACCTCCGACGGTTCGTCGACGGTGCGGCTGCGGCTGGTCCCCGATTCGCTCGGCGACGTGAGCGTCAAGCTCACGGTGACGGGCGGCTCGGTCGACGCCTCGATCACCGCCTCGACGCCCGCCGCGCAGTCCGCGCTGCAGGGTGGTCAGGCACAGCTCGCGCGTACGCTCGCCGATTCCGGGTTGAAGCTCCAGAGCTTCACCGTCGGACTGGGCACCGGTAGCGGCACGACGGGTAACGACTCCCAAGGCTCGGATGCGCAGTCCCGCTCGCGCACCTCGTCGACGCGTCGCGTCGGCGCGGTGAGCGGCAACGACGACGCCGATGCCGACGACTCCTCGCAGCTGGGTGCGCAGATCGGTCCGCCGATCTACACCGCCTCCACGCCGCTGGGAGCACTCAACTACCTCGCCTAGGAAGGGCACGATGTCCAGCTCGATCAGTCAAGTGATCAACAACGGTACGTCGTCCACGGCGAACTCCTCGACGAGCACGGCGAACAGCGCCATCTCGGAGAGCGAGTTCCTCACGCTGCTCACCACGCAGCTGCAGAACCAAGATCCGCTCAACCCGATGGACAACACACAGTCCGTCGCGGAGCTGGCGCAGTTCTCGGCCCTGCAGTCGCAAACGCAGCTCGCCTCGCAGTTCCAGACGTTCCAGTCCAACTTCTCCGTGATGCAGTCGGCCGGTCTCATCGGTCAACAGGTCTCGGCGCAGTACACCGACGCGAACGGGAACACGCAGACGGTCAGCGGCACGATCCAGACGATCTCGGTCGTCAACGGCACCCCCGAGTTCACCCTCGCGGGTACCAACGGTCAGCTACTGACGGACGCGAACGGCAACACGCTCCTCATCCCGACGACGGGCATCTTGAGCATCGGCGCGGCGCCGTCGAGCTCGGGCAGCTCCGGGAGCGGATCGGGCAGCTAAGATGGCCGACTCGAAGATCGACGGCGTGCAACTGCCGCCGATCCAGCCCGTCCGCCCGCAAGGCGTTCCGGTGCAGATCCCGCCGACCTCCGGCGGGTCCACCTTCCGCGACGTCCTGCGCACGACGAGCACGCCGACCACCTCGGCACCGCTCAAGCTCTCGGCTCACGCGCAAGCGCGGCTCGCGTCGCGCAACATCCAGCTCACCTCCGACGACATGGCGAAGATGAGCGCGATGGCCGACAAAGCGGCCGCCAAGGGTGCCAAGCAGTCCCTGTTCATGCTGCACGACGTCGCGATGGTCGTCTCGATCACCAATCGCACCGTCATCACCGCCGTCGACCAGCAGAGCATGAAGGACAACGTCTTCACCAACATCGACTCCGCCGCCATCATCGAGTGATGCGGCCGACCCAATACAACCTGCCGGGGGTGGACCACATCGTGGGGCTCCCGCACGAAGCGGACCGAACGACGCTTCGTGACTCGATGACACGAAAGGTCAACTAGAACAATGGGATTCGACTCGTTGTTCGTCGGCGTCTCCGGTCTGGAAGCGTACCAGAACCAGCTCGACGTCATCTCGAACAATATCGCGAACGTCAGCACGACTGGCTATAAGTCGCAGAACGTCAACTTCGAAGACCTGCTCTACCAGGCCCAGCAGTACGCTTCGGCGCCCACCAACACCAACGGCGGCGTCAACGGCCAGTACTACGGCTTGGGCGTGAAGGTCGGCTCGATCGACACCGACTTCTCCGAAGGCGGGATGGAGACGACGGGCGTCAACACGAACCTCGCCATCAACGGCGACGGGTTCTTCATCCTCTCCTCGGGCGGCACGAACGCGCCGGTCTATACGCGCAACGGCGACTTCCAGCTCAACGAGAACGGCCTGCTCTACGATCCGTCCTCGGGTCTGGCGGTGCAGGGCTGGACGGCCAACGACGACGGCGTCGTCAACAGCGGCCAGCAGCCGGGCAACGTCACCATACCGCTCGGCCTCTCGGAACAGGCGGTCGGCACCGGCACGACGGGCGCGCAGAAGCTCGGGCCGTCGGGTGACGAGGTCTACGACTCGACCTACACGGGCAACCTCTCTCAAACGAACTGGCAGAGCGCTCTGCAAACGTATCTCACGAGTCAGACGGGCCCGACCAGCGCCCAAGACGAGACCGTGACGACGACCTTGTACGACTCGCTGGGGAACGCCCACACCGCGACGCTCACCTATACGCCGTACGTGATCGGGGCGGTCGCCGGCACAGCGCAGATCCCGAACCCGCCAGCGGCGAACAATCCGAACCTGAACCTGATTCAGTCCGTCAGCGGCGCCGACCCGACGTTCACCGGTCCGATCACCGTCACGGTGAACGCAACGGGCACGTCGGCGGCGGTTTCTGATGGGACGAATACGGTGAACGTCGTCCCGAACGGAAGCGCGAACCTCGACGGCGTGACGATCAAACTCGGCGATTTCGACTCTTCGGACGCGACGAAGACCGGGACCGTGACCGTAGCAACCGGCGTAACCGCTGGAAATGCCGACATCACGACGCAGGCGACGCTCGCGCAGACGCTGATCAGTGCGGTTTCCGGCACGGACTCGACGTACACCGGCAACTTGTCGGTCACGGTGAACGCCGGCGGAACGTCCGCGAGCATCACAGACGGCAACGGGAACAAGGTGACCGGCGCGTCCGGGCAGCAGGTGACGCTCGACGGTGTCGTGATCACGCTGGGCAACTTTGGCTCGTCCGACGCGGGCGATACCGCGCCGATCGCGACGACGGCCGAGGAAACCAACCTGCCTTCGGACGTCGACAACGTGGACGGTCAGCCGGTCACCCCGTCGACTGCCTGGCAGGTGAGCGTTTCCTTCGCCGACGGTACAACGTTCGATAACATCACGAATCCGGGCGCTACCGACGGGGCTGGCAACGTTGCGGCGCCGACGTACGGCGTCGCGTCGTCCGGAGTCGTCGGCTATGTGTACTTCGATCAGAACGGGCAATACATCAACTCCTCTGCGACGATCGGAGATGTCGGCGTGCCTCCGGGCGGAGCACTCACGACCGGAAACGGTAGCGTGCACGAGGCCGGCAACGCAACGACGCTCGCCAACGGCGATCAGCTCAACATCGAGTCGTGGGGCATCGGCGACAACGCCACGGCTCCGACCTCCGGCTCGTCGACGAGCGCTACCGCGGCGACGACCGGGCCGATCGGCCTGGGCTGGTCGGACCTGACCTCGCTCGCGACCGCGAACAGCGTGACCACGCTGGCGCAGAACGGGTACGCGGCCGGAACGCTCGAGAACATCACGATCGGGCAGGACGGTACCGTCACCGGCGCGTTCACCAACGGGCAGAGCAAAACGCTCGCTCAGGTCGCGCTGGCGACGTTCCAGAACGAGGAAGGTCTCGAGCAAATCGGGTCCTCGCAGTACAAGGAGACGGCGAACTCGGGTCTGCCGCAGGTCGGCGTGGCGAACAGCGGGCAGTTCGGCGCGATCAACTCGGGTGATCTCGAGGAGTCGAACGTCGACCTGGCCGGTGAGTTCACCAAGATGATCGCGGCGCAGAACGCCTACCAGGCGAACTCGAAGTCGATCACCGTGGCGAGCCAAGACATCCAGACCGCCGTCAACCTGATCCCCGGTGGCTAGTCCTTCGCGCTGAGCTGCGGTTCGGCAAACCTGAGCGCCCCGCGATGATCGTCGCGGGGCGCTTTCGTTTGCTAGCAGTACTGATAGGGTCAAATTCCCAGGAATCTTGACGCGCACGTGACAAAAGTTGCGCGCACAGCGCCCCACCAACGGACGGGCCACGGACGATCGGCGCGCGCTGGTTACCCACGGGAAGGGTACAAAAATGAGTCTGGGTGTCAGCGGCGTCACGACGACGCCTGGTTCCGCATTGCTCGTCGCCGGCAACGGCGGCGGCACCTCAGACACGTCGAGCCAAGGCGCTGCGTCGGTAGCCACCGCCGCGGCAGCCTCGTCGACGTCGAGCACAACCGGGACGACCGACTCCTACGCGGGGAGCTCGAGCGACGATACCGGGCTCTATACCTCGAAGGGGACGCTTGCTCTCGGCGGTGAGATCTCGCCCGATACGGTGCCCTCAGGCGATCCGTCGACGTGGACGCAGGCGCAGATCCAGGCCATGACCGCCGCCGATATCGGGTCGCTCACGCAGACGCAGCTCTCCGAGCTCAGCGCAACGCAGATGAGTTACTTCACGACGTCGCAGGTGTCGGACTTCAGCGCGACTCAGCTCGGTTATCTCTCGGCGCCGCAAGTCGCTGGCTTCGCGACCGGGCAGATCAGCGCACTCAGTCTCTCGCAAATTGGAGGATTGAGCGCCGCTGACATCAACGCGCTCAGCTCAGCGCAGCTCAACTCGTTCAACACGACCGGGAAGTCAATTCAGGGCATCTCGACGACGACGCTGGCGGGTGTCAACGCCTCGCAGATCGGCCTCCTCAATGCGACGGAGACGGCTGCGCTGAGCACGACCCAGGTCGCGGCCCTCTCTACTCCGCAGCTCGCTGCGCTTACGGCTACACAGATAGGTGCCCTGACTCAGGCACAGGTTGGCTCGCTGTCGGCGACTCAGGTCGGCGGCCTCACCACGACGCAGATTGCCGGCTTCGTCGCCGCGAACATCCAGGGACTCACGGTCGCGGACATCGAGGTCCTTTCGACGGCGCAGGTTGCCGCGTTCACGGCCGGAGCGGTCGGGAACGGTGCCTCGACGTCCTCGTCGACGAGCTACTTGTCAGGACCGCAGCTCGAGGCGCTCTCCACCGCACAATTGAGCGCCACGACGACGGCGCAAATCGGCGAGCTATCGCCGTACCAAGTCAGCACGCTGAGCGCGACTGACCTCGACTCGCTGTCCGCCGCGCAGCTTAACGCGTTCAACACGACGAACAAGTCGATCCAAGGCATCGCGACGACGACGCTCGCTGGCGTGAATGCCTCGCAAATCGGCGCACTGAACACGACGCAGACCGCTTTGCTGAGCGCTGCGCAAGTAGCGGCACTCTCCGCTCCTCAGGTCGGCGCGCTCTCGGCCGCCCAAATTGGGGCCTTCACGACGACGCAGGTCGCGTCGCTCACCACGGGTGAGCTGGGCGAGCTGACCGCCACGCAGATCGGGGGGCTGACGGCGGCCCAGATCGGTGCGTTCTCGCAGCCGCAAATCGGTGGACTCTCCGCCACGCAGGTTGCTGGACTGACGACGACCCAGATCGCAGGCGTCACAGCCGCGAACATCCAGGGCCTCACTGTCGCTGACATTGAGGCCCTTTCGACCGCGCAGGTTGCCGCGTTCACAACTGGAGCAGTCGGGAACGGCGCCTCGACGTCGTCATCGACGAGCTACTTGTCAGGGACACAGCTCCAGGCGTTCTCAACGGCGCAACTGGAAGCGATGACGACCGCACAGATCGCGGAGCTTTCGCAGTACCAGGTCAGCGCGCTGAGCGCAACCGATCTTAACTCCCTCTCCGCTGCGCAGCTCAACGCATTCAACACGACCAACAAGTCAATCCAAGGCATCGCGACGACGACGCTGGCGAACGTGAACGCGTCGCAGATCGGTGCGCTGAATACTACGCAGACCTCTCTCTTGAGCACGGCGCAAATCGCAGCGCTGACGAGTCCGCAGGTCGGGGCGTTGTCGGCCGCGCAGGTCGGCGCTTTCACGACGACGCAAATCGCGGCGCTCACTGCAACCGAGCTCGGCGAGCTGACGCCGTCGCAGATCGGGGGCCTGACGGCCGCTCAGATCGGCGCCCTATCTCAAGCCCAGATCGGCGGTTTCTCGTCGACGCAAGCCGCTGGACTGACGACGACCCAGATCGCGGGCTTCACGGCCGCGAACATCCAGGGCTTATCGGCTGCCGACATCGAGCCGCTTTCACCCGCGCAAGTTGCCGCATTCGCGACTGGTGCAGTCGGTAACGGGGCCTCGACGTCGACGTCGACGAGCTACTTGTCGGGCACCCAGCTCGACTCACTTTCCACCGCGCAACTCGAAGCGCTGACGACCGCGCAAGTCGGCGAGCTCTCGCCGTACCAGGTCAGCATGTTGAGCGCGAGCGACCTGAACGCCCTATCCTCTGCGCAGCTCAACGCGTTCAACACGACCAACAAGTCGATCCAAGGCATTGCGACGACGACGCTGGCGAACGTGAGCGCGTCGCAGATCGGTGCGCTAAACACGACGCAGACGGCTCTCCTGAGCACGGCGCAAGTCGCGGCGCTTACGATTCCGCAGGTCGGGGCGTTGTCGGCTGCGCAGGTCGGCGCTTTCACAACGACACAAGTCGCCGCATGTACCGCGACCCAACTCGGTGAACTGTCTGCGACGCAGATTGCCGGCTTGACGGCCGCGCAAATCAGCGTCCTCTCGCAAGGACAGATCGGCGGATTTTCTTCCGCGCAGATCGGTGGAATGACCACGACCCAAATCGCGGGGTTCACGGCGGCCAACGTGCAAGGACTGACCGCCTTCGATTTGCAGGCGTTGTCCACGACGCAGGTCTCAGCGATCGCGGCGTCCGCGGTCGGTAACGGAACGTCGACGTCCGGGTCGACTAGCTATCTTTCGGCGACTCAGTTGGAAGCACTGTCGACTGCCCAGATCGCTTCGCTGACCGCGGCGCAAATCGGCGAACTCTCGCAGTATCAAGTTGGCACGTTGAGCACGGCCGACGTAAACGCGTTCACGGCCGCACAACTCAACGCGCTGAGCACAACCAACAAAGCGATCCAAGGCATCTCGGTTGGAACACTTGCCGGTGTCAACGCGTCGCAGATCGGTGCGCTTAGTGCGGGAGAAATCGCCGCGCTCAGCACGGCGCAGGTAGCGGCGCTCTCGAGTTCGCAGCTCAGTGCTCTCACGGCGGCGCAAGTCGGGGCCTTTACGACGACGCAAGCTGCCGCGCTAACCGCGACACAGTTGGGCGAGTTGACGGCGTCGCAGATCGGCGGCTTGACGGCGGCCCAGATCGGTACGTTCTCGCAGGCACAGCTCGCTGGATTCTCTGCAGCCCAGGTTGCAAATCTGACGACGACGCAGATCGCCGGTTTTACCGCTGCCAACATTCAGGGCCTCAGCGCCGCGGACGTGCAAGCGCTTTCGACGACGCAAGTCGCGGCGTTCGTCTCGACAGCGGTCGGCGACGGAACATCGATCGCGACGTCGACGAGCTATCTCTCGGCGACGCAGCTCGATGCGCTCTCTACTGCGCAAGTGGCCGCTTTGACGATCGCGCAGGTCGGCATGCTCTCGCAATATCAGGTGTCGGCGCTCGGCGCGACCCAACTCGACGCGCTCACGGCCGCGCAGCTCGACGCGTTTAACCTTACCGACAAGTCGATCGACGGTATTATTTCGTCGACCCTCGCGAACGTGAACGCCAGTCAGATCGGGGCGCTTAGTGCGAACGAGCTTAACGCCTTGACGGCGACGCAGGTTGCCTCGCTGACCGCTTCACAGCTAAACGCGCTCTCGGCGGCCCAGATCAACGGGCTCACGGCGGCACAGGTAGATGCGCTGACGCCGACCCAGCTCAGCGAGCTGGGTTCAACCCAACTCGGCGCGCTCACCGCTGGGCAAATCAGCGGCTTCACGCCCGCGCAAATCGCGGGTCTTTCAGCCCCCCAGGTTGCCTCCTTAACGACGGCGCAGATCGCCGGTATCAGCGCGGCCAACGTCCAAGGCCTGTCAATAGCCGACCTAGCCGGCCTCTCGGCCGCGCAAATCGGCGCGTTTGCGACGACGACGGTCGGAAACGGCGCGTCGACGTCAATCGCGACGAGTTTCTTCACCGCGACGCAGCTCGCTGCGCTTACGCCAACGCAGATTGCGGGCCTCACCTCGGGGCAAGTGGACGAGCTTTCGCAATATCAGGTCTCGGCGTTGACCGCGCAGCAGATCAACGCGTTTTCGCCCACCCAGCTCAACAGTCTCAACGTCGCGGACAAGTCGATCCAAGGTATTTCGACAGCGACCCTTGCAGGCGTGAACGCGTCGCAGTTCGCGGCCTTGAGCGCGAACGAAGTGGCGGCGCTCAGTACAGCACAGGTCAGTGCGCTCTCGAGCGCGCAGTTGGGGGCCTTTTCGGCCGCGCAAATCGCTGCCCTGACGACAAGCCAAGTCGCAGCCCTCACCACGACGCAGCTCGCGGGACTGATGGTGTCGCAAACTGCGAACCTCTCGTCGACCCAGATTACGGCTCTGTCGCAGGCTCAGCTCAGCGCGCTCTCGACCGCCGTCGTCGGGGCGTTCACGACCTCGCAACTCGCGGGCGTGACCGCGACCAACATCCAAGGCCTGACGATGGCTCAGCTGCAAGCGTTCTCCAGCACGCAAATTGCGGCGTTGCCTGCAACTGCAGTCGGCAACGACGAATCGACCACCACCTCCGAGTTTTTAAGCCAAGCGCAGCTCGAGGCGCTCTCGTCGAGCCAGGTCGCGTCCTTCACAGTGACCCAGATCGGCGAGCTTTCCCCCTATCAAGTTGCCGCGCTCAGCGCGAACGACCTCAATGCGCTTTCGTCGTCACAGCTCAACGCGTTCGATACGTACTACGCGTCGATCCAGGGTATCTCTACCGCGACCATTGCCGGCCTGAACCCCACGCAAATTGGAGCGCTGAGCACCACGCAGACCGCGCTGCTGACCGCTGCTCAAGTCGGGGCGCTTTCGGGCGGCCAACTCGCCGTGCTCTCTGTGGCCCAAATCGGAGCGTTCACGAAGCAGCAAGTCGAGAGCCTGTCGGCAGCACAGATGTCGGTCCTTGGGACAACGCAGCTTTCTGGCCTAAGCGCAACGCAGATCTCGTACTTGACGGAGTCGGCGGTCTCGGGCTTCAGCGCCACCCAAGCCGCAAGTCTGACCGCGAGCCAGCTGTCCGGTTTCGGCGCGAACATCCAGGGTTTGAGCACGGCTGCGATTCAGGCGCTTTCGCCCGGGCTGGTCAGCGATCTCACAACGCAGCAGGTCGTATATCTTTCGCCGAGCCAAGTTGCGGCGTTCTCCACGGCGCAATTCGAAGCGATTACGCCATCCGCATTCTACGGCCTGACCGCGCAAGACATCGCCGGGCTTTCGAACCAACTCGTCGAGACGATCAGCCCGGCTCAGATGGGCGAGCTGGTCGTGGGACTGCCGGGTTTTAGCAATGGACAGCTCGCGCTCTTGACGACGGAGCAGCTCTCCAGCATGACTTATGCCGCGGAGCTCACAGCGGGTCAGCTCGCGAGCCTTACTCCCACGCAAGTTGCAGCGCTGCCCAGTGAAGCGTTTTCGCAATTCAGTGCAGCTCAGTGGGGTGCATTCACCGCCGCCGACCTCAACGCGTTGACCGCTGCGCAGCTTGCGGCGACGAGGAGCCTGGCCGGCATCGCGCCGAGCGTTCTCGCGGAGGTTGACCCGCGCCAGTTGGCAGCGTGGTCGGCGGTCTGGGTTCCGCCGGCCTCCCTGATAGATAATGCCGCTTCGAGTCCGACGACCCTCTCGATCACGAGCGCACAATTAGCGGCGTTGAGTCCCGATCAGGTCGAGGTGTTAACGCCCGAATTCTTGCTGTATGCGCCACAGGCGGCACTAACCCAGGCCGACGTGCAGGCTCTCGATCCCGATCAGGTCGAGGTTCTTACCTCAGCTGCGATGGCAAATCTCGCCCCCGACCAGATGCAGGAGTTGGACATCTGGCAACTCGGCTCGATCGATCCTACAAAGCTGACTGCTGCGCAACTGGCCGGTATTGGGGGCTTACTCGCCTACTTACCCTACGGAACAGCAGACGAGTTGACGGCGGCGCAAATCGCTGGCCTGAGTAGCGACGACCTTCAGGCGCTTCAGGCGACGGAAAATCCGGGCGAATACGAGATCAATACGAGCGAGCCGATCAACGACTGGCTTTTCACCGCTATTGCCGGCGCTTTGGTGTCGGGTGATGTCGTCGCCTCCGATACAGGGCAGCCGCTCTCCACCGATCAGATGAGCGCAATCGGTCCCCTGACCGTCGGTGCGAATCCCGACTATGAGAAGATCGACCTGGCTAACGTTCTTCCAACACTGCTTTCGGCATTGGGCGCCGGCGGATCCATTACTCCGGTCCTCGCTGCGGAGACCTTCTTCGACATCACACCCTCGGAGGCAGCGGGAAACATATCGCCAGCTGCCGTCAATGAATGGTTAGAAGCGGGATCTTACGGCTTGACGACCGCGGAGATCGAGGCGCTTCCGACGTGGGATGTCTCCGCGATTGACGAAGGACATCTCCGCCTGCTTCCGACCAGCACGATGACCGCCTGGTCTAACGCGCAATTGGCCGCAGTCAACCCGACGAGCCTCGGCGGTCTTGACGGCTCGCAGTTTGCTGCATTCAGTGTGGCGCAGATCGGTGCCTTCACAACTGCGCAGGCGGGCGCGCTAAGCGCTTCGGAGATACAGGCTCTTTCGACAGTTCAATTTGCGGGCTTCACTGCCATTGCGCTGAGCGGGTTCGGGGCAACGCAGCTAGCTGCAGCGTCACCCCAGCAGCTTGCCGCGCTCGGCGGGGCGCAGCTAGCAGCGCTGTCAGCATCGGCCGGCGTTGGAGTCTCAGCGGCCGACGTACAAGCGCTGTCTCCTGCACAGGTTGCAGCCTTCCAACCCGGTACCCTCGCGGCTATCAGCGATTCTGCATTAGAGGCCTTATCGCCATCGCAGGTTGCCGCTTTGACGCAGCAGCAGCTCGCGGCGCTTTCGGCGCACCAGCTCGAGATATTGGGAATCACCGACCTGGATGCATTGTGGGGCGCGCAAATCGGCGTGCTCGACGGTACGCAAATTGCAGGCCTCGACGCTGACGAGATCGCTTCTTGGACGCCGCCTCAACTTCAAGCGATCACGCCGACCGCGATTCCGGGCCTCACGGCGGCCCAACTTCAGGCGCTCAGTGGCGTGCAAATCGCCTCGCTGACGACTGCGCAATTCGGCGCAGTCACGGACGCACAGTTGGCCGCGCTCTCGGATAGCCAAATCGGCGCGATCACTGCGAATCAGGCGGCCGTCCTCACGCCGTCGCAAGTCGACCTGCTCTCGGGCGACCAGATCGGGTCGTTCACTCTGGCGGCGATCGCAGCGCTCGCTCCAAGCGTGATCGCCTCGCTGACTCCGGCGCAGCTGAGCGGTCTAACCGAGGCGCAGATCGCCGTGCTGACGCAGGCACAGATCGAGGCGCTCTCCGACACGCAGTTGGCCGCACTCTCGGGCGGCCAGCTCGCCGCGATCACGGCGGATCAAGCGTCCGTCATCGGGGACGGCCAGGTGGATCTGCTCGCACCCAATCAGATCGGGGCGCTCGACCCGACGGCGATCGCGGCGTTCGACCCCGGCGTGCTCGGTGCGCTCACGGCGCAACAGATGAGCGGGCTGACCGCCGAGCAGATTCAGGCCTTGTCGGACGTGCAGGTCGGGGCGATCACGCCGGACGGTGCCGCGGGTATCACCGCTCAACAGATATCGGCCTTCTCGCCGGAACAGATTGGCTCGTTCAGTGACGCCGCTGTCGATGCGTTGACTGCCGCGGCTTTGTCCGCACTTTCGCTCGCGCAGATTGCCGTCTTGAGCGAAACCGCGGTTCAGGACCTTTCGGCGGACCAGATGAGCGCGTTTTCGCCGGCGCAGCTGCAGTCGTTTAGCGACCAGCAGGTCAGCATGATCAGTGAGTCAGCCGTCAGCGGCATCACGATTGCGGCGATGCAGTCCCTCGGCGACGAGCAAATAGCCTCGTTCGACACGATGACGATCGCCGGGATGACGACGGCGCAGCTCCAAGCGCTTTCTCCCGATCAGGTCCAATCGCTGACGGCCGCCCAGTTGGAGGGGACGTTCCAGCGCGGAAACGGCTACGTCGGTGGCCCCTCCGCGTCGCAACTCGATGAGGTCGGGGCGAGGTTCATCGACGAGCTCACGCCGCAGCAAGTCGCCAACATCCAGTCGTCGGTCATTGGCGAAATCGCCGACAGCACGCTGCAAGAGTTCACCCCCGCGCAAGTCGCCGCATTCACGTTGCCGGATGTCGAGAGCTTGCGTCCCGACCAGGCCGCAGCGCTGACCGATGACCAGTTACAGGCGCTCTCCGACCTTCAACTCGGCCTGATGGGTGACGCAGATTGGAGCGCCCTCAGCCCGGAGCAGACAGCGCTGCTCACGCCGGCGCAGGTCGACGACCTTGGGCCCGACCAGATCGGCGCGCTCTCGGCGGAGGCGTTTGCCGCGCTGAGCTCGCCGGTATTGTCGACGCTCACGGCCAGCCAATATTCGGGCACTACCGCGAATCAGTTCGCGGCCGTTTCCGACGTTCAGCTCGGAGCGCTGACCGACAGTGTCCTGGGCTCCCTCACGGGCAGTCAGGTCTCGGAGCTCACGGCGGGTCAGGTCGATCTCTTGACGCCCGACCAGGTCGGAGCCCTGGATCCTGATGCGATCGCGAGCCTGGATCCGTCGGTCATCGCCGCGCTCTCTCCGGCGCAACTCGGTGGCGTCACGGTGTTACAGGCCGACGCGCTCACCGCTGCGCAAATCGGCGCCATGAGCGAGCCGCAGCTTGACGCGTTACCGGTCGCGGACCTGCAGAGCCTCGGCGCGGCTCAGCTGCAGGCGATCGATCCCACCGTGGTCTCGCAGCTCGATGACTCGACCGTCGAAGCTCTGTCAGCACAGCAAGTCGCCGATCTGACCGAGACGCAGTTACAGGTGCTGACGTACGATCAAATTGGAAGCCTGACCGGAACGCAGCTGACGTCGTTGAGCGGGAGCCAGCTCAACAGTTTCCTGGCGACGCAGGTACCCGGCATCGATTTCGAGGCGTTTCCGGCGCTTACCGACGAGCAGGTGGCGGAACTCGCGCCGACGACGCTCGCCGAGTTCACGACGGGGCAGGTCGCGAGCTTCAGCGGAGAGCAGCTCGCACAATTCGAGGCGCCCCAGGTCGCAGCACTGTCGGCAGCCGACCTTTCGTCGCTTACGTCCAACGCGATCATTGGTCTGACGACGGCGCAAATCGCCGAGCTCTCGACCATGCAGTTCAGCGGCTTCACGAGCAACCAACTCACCGAGCTGAGCCCGACCCAGGTTGCGGCGATTTCCGAAGGCGTCGTCGACAGCCTCGCCGCGGCCGATATCGCAGGCTTCAGCGGCGCCGCGCTCGCCGCAATGGCACCCGACACGTTCGCCTCTCTCGACGCCGACCAGCTCGGATCTCTCACCACGCAACAGGCCCCGGCTCTCACGACGGCCGAGGTCGGAAGCCTCAGCGAACCCCAGGTCGGCGAAATCGGCGTCTCCGTGCTTTCATCGTTGGCGCCGACCGCGTTGGCCGAAACAGGCGCCGTCGTCGACCAAGAGTTCTCACCGAACGTCATCGCGTCGCTCTCGACGTCGGACGTCGCGGCGCTTACGAACGCGCAGCTCCAGGGTTTATCCTCGGCCCAGGTCGGCGCGATCGATGCGCAGCAGCTGGAGGCCCTGGCGCCCGAGCAAGTTGCGGCCCTCGGTAGCAACATCTCCTCCCTCGATACCGCGACGCTGTCAACGCTGAATGACCAGCAGGTTGCCGCGATCGACCCGAGTGCCGTGGCCGCGCTTAGCGCCATTCAGCTGGCGGCCCTCGGCGAGGACAACATTGCGGCCCTCTCGGGCGACCAGCTGTCTGTGATCAGCAGCGCGCAACTCCAGGCGCTTTCGGCGCTCGAGGTCGCGAGCATCGGCGAGCTCTCGTCGCTTTCCACGACGGCGTTGCGTTCGCTCGACGAAACGCAGACGGCGGCGCTCAGCAGCGCGCAGCTGTCACAGCTTACGGGCTCGAACATCAACGACCTGCCAGCCGCGCAATTTGCTGCGCTCAGCGCGGAACAGGCGGCGTCGCTCTCGGCCGATCAGGTCGGAGCGATCGACGCGGAAAACTTGGCGAACGTACAGGGGAGTGCACTGGCCGCGCTCTCGGTAGCGCAGACGCAAGTCCTTTCGGCGGCGCAACTCAACGGTCTGAGTACATCGCAAGTCGAGGCTCTCGGCGGCGCGCAGATTCAATCGCTCGATCCTGAGGTTCTCGCTGACCTTCAGCCGCGCATCATCCGTGCGTTGAGTGCATTGCAGATCCAGTCCCTCACGCTGGAGCAGCTCGCGGCCTTGACCCCAGGGCAAGTCGCAGACCTCAAGACCGATGCGGACCTCGCGACGGACCCCGACGATGCGGCTGTCGTCGATCTGACGCCGACCGAGTTGAGCAACTTTACCGCCGTCCAGCTGCAAGCGCTCACACCGTCGGAAGTAGCCTCGTTGACGGGTCCTCAACTGCAAGCGCTGAGCAACGCTCAACTTGCCGAGTTCCTGCCGATTCAGCTCCAGTCGTTGTCGCTGACCCAGCTGAACAGCCTGCTGCCCTCCCAAGCTGCCGCACTGGTCGTTCCGCTCGCGACGCTCGGCTACGAGCTCGAGGACATGGGCGAGAGCGGTTCGGTGAACGGCGGCGATTCCGCGACAGAAGGCGGTGCGCTCGTCGCGGGCGACGAATCGGGGCCGTCCCAGCCTAGCTTTGTCATCGTCGACGACACCGGGGGCTCGCAGACGCTGGCACTCGCGAGCAGCGCTCTTGTCGCGGACGGGGACTTCACCGCCACCACGAGCGGCGGAGGTACCCTTTCGGCAGCGACACCGCCGGTGGGTTGGCCAGCGTGGTCGCCGCCGGCTGGGTCGGATCTGCCCATCGCGTCCGCGATGTATCCGGTCATCGACGCGGCGTTTCGGAGTTGGATCTCGACCGTTCCGGGCTATGGTTCGGGCGGCGAGAGCGAGTACGACGCGATTTCGTACGTCTACGACCAGCTCGATGCGAGCGGCCAATTCACGTCAACCGAACTGAGCGCCGCAGGGACCGCGCTCGCCGGAATCTTCAATTGGGGCTCGATCGAAGATCAGGACAACGGCAACACTGGGGGAATGGAAAACGCGGTTCCCGGGTGGTCGTTCACGGTCATCCAGGCCGTCGCTCCGGTCGCGCAAATCACGGGCACGCCATTCACGGGTCTGACGGGTGTCACGAACGATCAGCCGGGTTGGTACTACGCGGCGGATCCGAACGACCCGACGTTCCAAATCGGCTACGACGTACAAACCGGCGAATGGGACTTCGAGAATTCCACCAACGGTCAGGGCGTCGTGAGCTCGAGCCTGGGAACCGCGATGTCGTATGATCAAGCCTACCAGCTCTACCAAGCGGCGTACAACGATGCGCCGGCGGAGAATCCGCCGCCCGAAACCTATACCGTCGCCGGCTTGACCACGGCGCCGGCGAACGGCGTGCAGACGTTCACCAACACCGGATCGTCGGCCTCATTGTTGGGCAACACCGGCGTGCTGTCGGATCCGGGTGACTCGACCGTGTTCGCGCCGCCCGGCACGAGTGGTGCTGCCGTCATCGGGTCGAACGGAAGCGTTTCCCAGACGATCAGCGGTCTCACCTCAGGCCAGTGGTATGCCCTGTCATTCTCAGCGATGACGTCTATATTCGACGAGCTGGCCCAAGGGAGCGATCAGCCGAGCCAAGATCTCGGATACCAGTCCGCGGCGCCACAGACGATCGAAGTGACGTTGGACGGCCAGGCTCTCGGCGTCTTCTCGACCGGTTCGAACGGCGATGTGAACCCGTACGGGACCTCGGACTGGCAAGAGTTCGCGACCGCGGCCTTCGTCGGCACAGCCGGATCGCACGTCTTGACGATCACCGGCATCGCTCCGGACGGGGCATCGTCCTCGATATCGCTCACGAACTTGCAATTGCTGACCGTCACGCCGGCGGATACACCGCAGGAGCCACCGGGTGCGATCTCGTCGCTCTCCCCAACGGCCATCTCTCAACTCGCGCCGCTCCAGCTGGTCGCAGCAAACGATGACGACCTCCAGAGTCTCGACCAGGCACAGTTTCAGGCGATAACCCCACAACAGATCGCGTTCTTCTGGGGCTCGCAAATCGATCGTTTCACGAGTACGCAGCTTTCTTGGCTCACACCGACGCAGATCGCCGGCCTCGGCGCCGATCAAATCGGCTGGCTCGGAAGTACGGTGCTCAATGGCTTCGGCTCGGGACAATTAGGGGCAGTTTCGTCGCTTTCGACCATCTCGACCTCAGATTTGGCGAACCTCTCGACGAAGACACTCGAGACGTTCAGCGCGCAGCAGGCAGCGACACTCACGCGCGCACAGCTCGCGTCATTGGCCCCACAGCAGTTGGCGGCGCTCAATCCGCAAGCGTGGGGATTGTTCGATGCAGCGCAGGTAAACGGGTTGACGGCGCACCAGCTCGCAGCTTTGTCTCAGTCATCTATTGCCGCAATAAGCAATGCAGCGGCGTCGGGCCTTTCGATCGGAGGCGATGTCCAAGCCTGGGCTTCCGCTCCGGTCGCGGCGGCGACAATGGCGCCCTTGGCATCAATCAGTGGCAACGTCTCGCAGCTTTCGACGAGCGGAACAGTTGCGGTCGCACTGGCTACGGCCGGGAGCGTCGGCGGCGGAGGTGCCGGCGCAGCCCAACTTTGGAACGGCGAGAGTTGGGTGCAGTTGCAAGGTACCTGGTCGCAGGTGCTCGCAGGGCCGGACGGATCCATATGGGGAGTCACCTCCGCTGGCGAGGTCGAGCGTTACGTCGTCGACCAATGGGTCGACCAGGGGCTCTCTGCGAGTAACATCGCCGCTGGGCCCGATGGCGCCGTCTATGCGGTAGGTTCCGCAAATACGGCCGGCGGGAACATCTACGAATGGAACAATGGAAAGTGGAGCGATCTGTCGCTCTCTGCATCACAGATCGCCGTCGCTTCGGACGGTTCGCTCTGGAGCATCGGGGAAGATGGAAATGTCTACCATGAGGTAAGCGGCTCCTGGATTTTGGCAGGCGCGAGCGCGACGAGCATTGCTGCCGGAAGCGGCGGAAGCGTACTTATTATCGGGCAGCAAAATACTGCTGGCGGGAACGTCTCCGAGCTGACTAGTACCGGATGGAATGCTGATTCGCAGATCCTAGCATCGGTCGAGGTCGACGCGTCAGGATCCGTAATCGGAATCGATTCGAGCGGCGATGTCCTACAGTTGCAGAATGACGGTAGCTGGAATGCGGGCGTCGGTAACCCGATCGGCGCGTATTCATACACTACGTCGGGGTCGCCGGGGCAGAGCTCCGTGGCCAATGGAGCGTATTCCGCACTCGAAGCTCTCGCCGCACAGTACACAGATGGCGCTTCGAGTGCTCAGTTCGGTGAAGCGTTGCAGCAGGTATTGGACGCCATTGCGTCCGGAACCGCGTCGGCCGAGCAGTATCAGCTCCTCAATGGGATCGCGAATGCCATAGCCTACGGCAATGCGGACGGGCCGACGTTCCGCGGAGCCAGCGGCGTGGCGGGCCTCGACGGTGCTAACGCCGTGGCGGCGTTAACCGCAGGTCTTGTGCTCTCAACTGGCGTCTCGGTCGACCCGACGACGCTCGCATTCCTCTCAGCCGGTGCTGCAATTCAAGTCGCCAGGCAGCTCGGCGGTGCGACTCCGGTTGAGGTTGCGTCAGTACTCAGTCAGACAGAGGCGCCCTCTTTCAATCCCGTTTCTGATTTGAGTACGAGTGCTGCGGCGTCACTCGGCGCCCAGGCTGCGCCGGCGTATAGTGCCGCCGCCGCTGCTATAGCGCAGCTAAGCGACTCACAAGGCGACGTTTCAGCCGCCGTGAACTCGGTGCTTGGCCAGCTCTCTCAGAACGTAGCGCTTGGCGCTCAAGGAGCCGCGAACATCGCAGCTCTATCGATCCAGCAAGTCGAATGCTTGACGTCAAGTCAGCTCATCGCGCTGACGGCAGACCAGCTCGGGGGACTGACGTCCCATCAGTTGAGTAGTCTCTCGATCGCTCAGATCAACGCGCTTCTACCGGGCCAATTTGGCAGCTTGAACGATGACCAGCTCGAGGCGTTCACGACAAGTCAAATCGCGGGGCTCTCGGCCGGCTTATTAAATGCGCTCAATGCAGATCAGATTGCCGCTTTGTCGACGCCACAAATTGAAGCATTGACAGCAAACCAGATTGGCGGCCTGTCCGGTGACTTTATCAACGCACTAAGTGCGGCGCAGATTCAGAGTCTTTCGTTCGCACAGATCGGTTCATTCGGTTTGACGCAGATAAACGCGCTCTCCAATGACCAGACGTTCGCGCTGTCAAGTTCGCAAATCGAGAGTTTTGATCCGGTTGCACTACAACAGTCGATTTCGCAGTACTCTGGCGTCGGCGGTACAGTGCCGACGGAACCTATTTCGGTGTGGAACCCACCCAATCAGGCGCCGACGGTCGCGACGACGGTCCTCGTAACCAACGCGACCTTCGTATCGGGAGACTATTCGCAGGTTCTCTCAGTTCTCAACGGTTCGAACCTCCAGATTCAGCTGTGCGCCCATTGGATATTTGGGGATGACTCAGCCTCGTACGGCTCGGTTAGCGGGACCTCTCGGATTGATACGGCTTCGCTTCATACGTGGATTCAGATCTCTAGTGTCGATCAGTCCGGAAATACTGAGACTTTCACCCTGGGGTTCTATCTGGATCCACAGACTGGGAAGCTCTACGGTGCGTTCAACGGGGACTTACAAACTGCAAGCACGCCGTATGACGATAGGGACGTCATCGTGCCTCTGAATTTGGCGCCGCCCCTTGCCCCGATGGGGCAGCAGCAGAAGACGCTGAAGCAGATGGCCATCGACATGGTCAATGAGATGTTGAGATATAATGGGCAGCTGAACTACGATAAGCTTCCCAATGGCTCGACCACGTTCAACAGCAATTCAGGGACATCGACGCTTCTGACCGTAGCAGGGTGCAACACTCACGGCTTGGAGGTTACATTCAATAATGATGTAGAGAATACGTGGCAATACCTTCCTATTCCGGTGGCTGGAGCTACGGTCGCACTTGACAGCTGGGACTACGAGGATGGTATCGCCGCGCCGTTCATTCAGTGGGCGCCCGGCTGGAACCAGAAATTTCCGACTTCCAGCGGTATTTCGTTCGCTGGTCTCACTACGACCATCAAGACGATAACGACCAACCCAGTACAAGCGCTACTGGCTAGTCCATATCTACGGAATCTCATTCTGGGAAGCGGTCTCGGGGGCGCATTTTCGACGGCGGCAGATGACTTGGAGACGCTGTCCAAGCTTGTCGCGGGGGTCGAGCAGATCAAGAAAGGGGGCCTGCTGAACATTCTCTCGGGCGGATTCGATTTGGCCCAGGTCGCAGTACAGGCCGGCATTCTCCCGGAGACGCTCAACGGCGTTCCCATTGAGCAGGCAGTCCAAAATTATGGGCAGGCGCTGCAATTTCTGAGTGGGCTCCCAGGCCTCTACGCTGCTTACGAAGAGGGAGGCGTTAACGGTGCAATCCTGGCGGGGACCGAGACCGAAGGGATGCTGTTGGCCGCTGCACCAATGATTGCGGAGATCGCGCAGGATGGCCTGATACCGTTCTTGGATGGCACTGGTCTCGGGGCGTCCCCTGCTGAACTTGCGGCGGTGAGCAGCACGTTCTTGCCTATTGCGGTGGGCGTGGCCTTGATAGTGCTCGTACTTGGCGGTAGTCACGACAATCCTGCGGAGATGCCCGACAAGTACGATACAGCGCGGTACACAGAGTACATCGGCGAGCTTCAGGGGGATGCGTCCACCGCATACGGACCCGCTTATGACCCGACAACAGACCCGGTGCAGTCGTTGCTAGGCGGCCTTCCGATGCTCCAGTACATCGAGGACTGGGTGAAGGCGAATCTTTCCTCGTCGAATTCCGAAATTGCGAACCTAGCGCAACAGCTCTATGGCGAGTACGGGGACACTGGAGACGGTCAACTTGCGTTCCAACACGATATTGCGAACGAGTCCGTCGTAGGCGGGACGCTCTCAGGAACCTATGTGACGCTCCACGCAGATGCGGGGCAGGCGGTTGGGGAGATTCAGATGTTGGAGGAAGCGGTCCAGCCGGCACCGGAGCCGACGTACGGAGGACTCGAGTGGACGGCGTTCATGCTGCCGGATGGATCGACAGGATATTGGGCTCCGAACGGGGCTGGCGATTATTACTATTATGGACCCGATGGAACGTTGTATCTCGATCCCTATCCGGATGCGGTGCATTCCGGCGACCAAGGAAATGCCGTCGGCAACGTCGCGACGTATGATTTCCCTCCGTACAGCCCGTCATTGCCAGCGCCTGCCGAAGACTACGGCGGTCTCGATTGGACGGCGTTCACGCTCCAGAACGGAGGCGTCGGCTACTGGGCGCCGGACGGGTCCGGGGCGTACTATTATTTCGGCCCGGATGGCACTTTGTACCATGATCCATACGCGGGTGAGGTACAGCCCGCCGACCTGGACAACGCGGTGGGCAACGTTGCGACGTATCAGTTCCCGACATCTCCGTGATTCCGGAGCACGAAGGCGTTGTGTGTCTGGCCGCTCGGTTCGCGCCCCATGACTCATCGCGCCCGCACCCTCGCGTTGTGCGCGGCCGCCCTATCTACCTTGATCCTGACGCGACTCACGTACGGTCTCGAAACCTCATATTGGACGGACTTCGCGCGTTTCGATGTTGCGCTGATCGTGACCGCTACCGCGGCGTCCGTTACTGTGCTCGGAGATCAAGGAGTCCGATGGCGGTCATGTTTGGCCGTACTCGGCATATCCACGTATCTGCAAGCTGCCGAGGCAGCAGTGATGGTGAGTTCGGGGGCACACTGTGGAACGGCAAGTGGCGACTTCACGTTCGGGCTCGTGTTGGGCAGCCTGGTACTTGCGGAAAACCCGCTCGTGTTGTTCCTCGCGCTGGGCATTGCCTACGTTCTAACGCGCTTCGTCCTGCCGAATCAAACGTTTTGGCCCCGAGTGGCCACCATCGCAGGAGCTCTAATAGGCGTCGGTGGGATATCGGCCGCCGCCTTTTGGGTGCGTATCAGTCTCCAAGGACATCACTGTTGGCAGTTCTGAGCAGCCACTCTAGGAGAAGGAAGGCCGTGAGAAAACGTCTCGACGTCGCGGACATCATTGAAGGCGTGTCGCGCGCGCTCGACAAGGCGCCCATCGCGTTGACTTGGGCATTCGGAAGCTCCAAGCAGCAGCAAGGCAGACACATCGACGTGATCGCAGTCGCAGAGGGACCGCCGCCGTCCGAGCTCCTCTTTGCGGAGGCGGGGTACGTTT
Organism: Candidatus Sulfotelmatobacter sp.; assembly: GCA_035504415.1. Lineage (NCBI taxonomy): Bacteria > Pseudomonadati > Acidobacteriota > Terriglobia > Terriglobales > Candidatus Korobacteraceae > Candidatus Sulfotelmatobacter > Candidatus Sulfotelmatobacter sp. Next base: position 102,161 of record DATJRY010000003.1, read on the forward strand.
TGCACGTAATGATTGAGACGCCCCGGTCTTTGCGCGCTGAATTGGAAGCGCCCCGGCGAGCGGTGACCATTCGGCGTCTTGCTTCGAGCTCGATTGCGTTCGATCATGACGGCATCCTGACCAAGGCGGTGCTTCGCGCGCGCGAGCTTCTCAATGAGCCGCCGCCACCGTCTGTGTTTCGCGCCGAACTCGAGTTGATCCGAGATGTGCGGGAGACTTTCGCGCGGTTACCCGTGGAGGCTGGGCCTACACGAGCGCTCGGGCGCGCGGTGCTGCTCGAACGGCTCATGGAGCTGACCCACCTGCGCTGCGGGTGCTGGCCGGCGCATTTCGTGGATGCGATTGAGGCACTCAGCAATCGGGATCCTGAACTGGGCAAACTCCTTTCGGCTGCTACGCTCGACGATTCGGCTTTACGGTCGCTCATGCGGAAACTATTGGCAAATAAGCCACAGATCGCGAGCTGGCTGCTGCCGCCAGCCGCCCTTGCTCGATTGAGCCCGGAAGACGCGCAGCACATCCAACCATCTGATCTGCGTCGAATGACGAAATTGCAAGTGTTGACGATGAAGAGGGTGCATGGCAATGTTCTCGCGCCGCCAGCACGGGCGTACTTAGAGTCGACGATTGGCGCCCACTAGGTGGTCGACTAAGACAACCGAGGCTGCTGGCACGACGGATTCTGTGTTCCGGCCGAGGGACGGCGGCGCCGGGCTCGTGCTATCGTTGGAAACGGACGATCTCTAAGGAAAGGAGGCCGCTGTGATCGCGCTTCGTAGGCTGAACAACCAAGCCATCATGGTCAACCCGGATCTCATCGAGTCGCTGGAAGCGACCCCGGACACGGTCGTGACCCTGACCTCGGGCAACAAGCTCCTGGTGCGGGATTCGATGGAAGAGATCCGCGAGAAGATCATCGAGTTCAAGCGGCGGATCCACGGGCCCGAGGGCGCGCCGACCGGGCGCTGAGGTCACCGCAGGCTCGGCGCCTGCCTCGCCGAAGCGGAAGGCAAGCGGGCGTGGCCTCCGTCACACGGGCTCAATCCCGCACGCCGTAGGGCCGATAGCTACCCTGAGAGCTCTCCCGTTTCCGGTTGCCCTATCGGAAAGGCTGTACCTTGGATTTCGCGACGATCTTAGGCCTCGTGCTCGCCATCGGCGGGCTCTTTCTGTCTGCCTGGATCGGGCAAGTCGACGGCCGCATCATCTTCGCGCGTTACGAGGCGTTCTTGCTGGTCTTCCTCGGCACGGTCGGCGCGACGCTGGTCTCGTTCCCCCTGCAGACGTTCTGGCGCGGCATCACGCTGGGCTTCCGTACCGCCTTCACCGAGCCGATCTACCACGAGCGCGAAGTGATCGCGACGCTCGTCTCGTTCGCCGAGAAGGCGCGCCGCGAAGGGCTGCTGGCGCTCGAGAACGAGGCGGCCGCGCTCGAAGACGACTTCATGCGCAAGGGCATTCAGCTCGTCATCGACGGGCGCGACACCGACATCATCCGCAAGATCCTCGAGACCGAAGTCGCCTTCGTCCAGGAGCGCAACAGCAAGGCCGAAGCGGTCTTCATGACGATGGGCGGCTACTCGCCGACGCTGGGCATCATCGGCACCGTGCTCGGTCTGATCGCGATGCTCAAGAGCCTGGGCTCGCTGAGCGGCTCGGGCAACGTCGCCGGCACGCTGGGCATCGCGACCGCGCAGGCGTTCGTCGCGACGTTCTTCGGCATCTCGCTGGCGAACTTGCTGTGGATCCCGATCGCCTCGAAGATCAAGGAGCGCGCCGGCCAGCAGCTGCTGCTGCGCGAGATCATGATCGAAGGCATCCTCTCGATCCAGGCCGGCGACAATCCGCGCCTGCTGGAGGAGAAGCTGCACGCCTTCCTCGATCCGGACGAGCGCGAGACGGAGATCGAGGCCGGCGGCGGCGTCCCGGAGCCGGGACTGGCGGGCGCATAACCTATGGCGGCGACCGGAGGAGAGACCCGCTCGCGCCTCCGGCGCGCGCAGGGCGAATCCAAGATGGAAACCGCGGGGATGATGCGGTGGCTGCTCACGTACGCCGACATGATCACCCTGCTGCTCGCGCTGTTCATCATCTTGTTCGCGATCTCGACCATCTCGAGCGTGAAGTTCCAGCGGCTGGCGCGCCAGATCTCGGGCGGTTTCAACAGCACCGACGCGATCAACAACCCGCCCAACGGCGGCACGATCGGGAGCGACAAGGGCCAGACCGAAGAGGCCAACATGGCCGCGGTCAAGAGCCAGCTCGACCGCTACATCGCGCAGCGCAACCTGCAGTCCAAGGTGCAGACCCAGATCACCAAGCAAGGGCTGACCATCACGCTGCTGAGCGACAAGGCGTACTACGACTCCGGCTCGGCCGAGCTGCGACCGGAAACGAAGGCGCTGCTCGACGACGTCGCCGGCCAGATCCGCCACGTGCGCAACGACGTGCGGGTCGAAGGCAACACCGACGACGTGCCGATCGCCACCTCGATCTATCCGACCAACTGGGAGCTTTCCGCGGCCCGCGCGACGAACGTCACCCGCTACCTCGTCGAGCACGACAAGATTCCGCCAACCCGCCTCTCGTTCGCAGGCTATGGCGAGTACCGGCCCAAGTATCCCAATGACACCGACGCACACCGCCAGCAGAATCGCCGCACGGACGTCGTGATCCTGAACGGCAACGAGGGGAATTCGACCCCGTGAGCATGCTCTCGCAAGAAGAGATCGACGCGCTGGTCAATCAGCTGGCCGCCCCCGAACCGGGGACGCAGGCCAGCGATCTGCGCAAGGTCAAGTCGTTCGACTTCCGCTTCAACAAGCGGCTGGACAAGTTCTCGAACAACCAGCTGCAGACGCTGCGCACGCTGCACGACAACTTCACCCGGCTGCTCAACAACTCGCTCTCGGTCTACCTGCGCACGCGGGTCGAGGCGACGATCGTCTCGCTTGAGCAGATCAGCTACGGCGACTTCATCGCCTCGATCGGCATTCCGTCGATCCTCTCGATCTACTCGATGGACCCGCTGCCGGGCTCGGGGATCGTCCAGGTCGACCTCAACCTGGTGTTCTCGATCATCGACCGGCTGCTGGGCGGCCCCGGCTGGTACCCGCAGAAGCTCCGCGACCTGACCGACATCGAGCGCACGCTGATGCAGCGCTTCATGGCCCGCATGCTCAACAGCTATCGCGAGTCGTGGAACTACCTGCTGACGCTCTCGCTGAAGATCGAAGCGCTCGACTCGAACCCACAGTTCATCCCGCGCATCATCCCGCTCGATCAGATCGTCGCCTTCGTCTCGTGTGAGCTCAAGGTCGGCGACATGGCCGGCGTGATGAACTTCTGCCTGCCGTACCTGGTGCTGCAGTCGATCGGGCCGCAGCTTTCCGACTTCCAGTGGTCGCCGACCGTCGTCGCCGGCCGCGGCGTCACCGAAGAAGACATCGCGCAGCTGGCCCGCAACGTCGAGCGCGCGCCGGTCGACGTCAAGGTCGAGCTGGGCCGCACCGTCGTCTCGCTGCGCGACCTGATCGCGCTGCAGCCCGGCGACCTGGTGCTGTTCGACAAGCCGGTCGATCAGCCGCTGGCCGTGACCGTCAACGAGCGCGAGAAGTTCAAGGTGTTCCCCGGCGTCAACCGCGACAAGCTCGCGGTGCGCGTCTCCCACATCGTCGAGAACGAGGAGTAGCGGTGTCCGATACCTTGCGTCCCTTGGCCGACGCCATGTTCGCCTCCGCCGCCACAGTGTTCGGGACGCTCGCGGGGCGTAACGTCACCGCCGGACCGGCCCAGCAGACCGAGAGCGAGTCCTCGATCCGCGTCGAGCCCGACGTCGTCGCGACCGTCACGCGCGTCCCCTCGGCCGACCTCGCGTTCGTCGCCCGGTACCCCAAGCGCGACCTCGCGCAGGTGGTCGAGCTGATGCTCGGCACCACCAGCGAAGGCGGCGAGCTCGACGCGATGCAGCTTTCGATCATCGCCGAGACGGTGGTCCAGGTTTCCAGCGCGATGGGCGAAGCGCTCTCGACCCTCGCTCGTGCCGACAGCAACGGCATCGAGTCCGCCGTCGCCGCCGATGCCGGCGCGTTCCCGGCGCCGCCGTTCGTGACGTACATGGCCGCGCTCGAGCTGGGTGACGGCTTCGTGACGGCCCTGACGCTCGATTTCGACGTGCTCGCGCAGCACCGCCTCGAGGCCGCGACGGCGCCCGCCGCGCCCGAGCCGGTCGCCGCCCCCGCTCCGCCGCCGGCCCGTCGCAGCGCGCCGGTCCAGGAAGGCCAGCCGGTCAGCTTCACCGCGATGGCGCCCACCCCGGTGCGCGCGCCCGCCCCGGGCCACGCCAACCTCGACCTGGTCCACGACGTGCCGCTGGAGATCTCGGCGGTGCTCGGCCAGACCGAGCTCTCGCTGCGCGAGGTCGTCTCGATGCAGACTGGCAGCGTGTTCGAGCTCGACAAGCTCTCGACCGACCCGATCGATCTCTACGTCAACAGCATCTTGATCGCGCGGGGCGAGGTGGTCGTCGTCGACGACAAGTTCGCGGTCAAGATCAGCGAGCTCAACCCGGTCGTCGACAAGGTTTGACCGGCCTGCCGGCCGGAGGTGCGTTGAGATGAGCGTCGCGCTCACCTACGTCTGGGCGCTCCTACTGGTCGCTCTGATGCTGCTCGCGCTGACCTACGGCGTCCGGCTGCTCAACCGCGGCCGAATCGTGGCGGCCGCCGGGAAGCGCCTGGTAACGGTCGTCGAGTCGACCTATTTGGGGCAGCACGTGACCGTTCACGTCCTGAAGGTCGGCGACCGATACTACTTGGTGGGCGGAGGAACCGCCGGAGTGACCCACATCGCCGACGTCCCCCCGGACGCCGTCGAGCCCTATATCGAGTCGCAACGGAAGGCGCTCGGGGAGCAGCGGGATGCGCTGCTTCGTCTCATGCAGAGATTTCGCCGACCGTGAACCGCCGTACGTTCCTGCTTCTTGGTAGTCTCGCCGCCGTCTTCGCGTTCTTCGCGCTGGCGATGCCGGCGTTCGCCCAATCGGCACCGACCGCGCCGACCGTCCCGATCCCGCGCATCAACCTGGGCGTGAGCCCCGCGACCAAACCCTCGGACGTCGCGCTCTCGTTGCAGATCCTCTTGCTGCTCACGGTGCTGACGCTGGCGCCGACGATCCTGATCCTGATGACCTCGTTCACCCGGATCGTCGTCGTGCTCTCGTTCGTGCGCACCGCGATGGGGACCAACACCGTCCCCCCGACGCAGGTGCTGGTCGGCCTCTCGCTGCTGCTGACGTTCTTCGTGATGAACCCGGTCATCCAGGACATCAACAAGAACGCCCTGCAGCCGTACCTGGGCGGCAAGATATCGCAGACCCGAGCGCTCGACGAGGCGCAGGTGCCGCTGCGCGCGTTCATGTTCCGCCAAACGCGCGAGAAGGACATCGCGTTGTTCTACACGCTCTCGAAGGAGAAGACCCGGCCGGCCACCCAGAAGGACGTCCCGACCTACATCCTCGTCCCGGCGTTCGTCATCAGCGAGCTGAAGACGGCCTTCCAGATCGGCTTCGCGATCTACATCCCGTTCATCGTCATCGACATGGTCGTCGCCTCGGTGCTGCTCTCGATGGGTATGATGATGATCCCGCCGGTCTTGATCTCGCTGCCGTTCAAGATCCTGATCTTCTTGCTGGTCGACGGTTGGAACCTCACCGTCCAGGCCCTCTTCGCGAGCTTCAAGTAGCGCGATGACCTACGCGACGGCACTCTCGCTGGGGCGCGAAGCGATCGTGGTGGCGCTCTTGGTCACCGCGCCGGCGCTGCTGCTGGGGCTGATCACCGGGCTCATCATCTCGGTGTTCCAGGCGGTCACGCAGATCCAGGAGCCGACGTTGGCCTTCATTCCGAAGATCGTCGTCGTCGCGATCGCGATCTTGCTGTTCGGTCCCTTCATGCTGGCGCTGCTGACCGACTTCGCGAACCGCGTCTTCAGCAACCTACCGGCCTTCACCCAGTGACCGCGGACTTCAACCTCTTCGGGCTCACCCTGCCGCGCTTCGAGACGCTGATCTTGGTGTTGGTGCGGGTCAGCGCGATGCTGGCGATGGTCCCGATCTTCTCGCAGCAGCAGTTGCCGCGCCAGCTGCGCTTCGCGATCGGGCTCATGTTCACGTTCGTCTTGGCCTCGACCGTCCCGACGGTGGGCGTCATGCAACTCGGCCCTTTGACGGTGGCCGTCTTCGCGCAACTCTTCGTCGGCCTGGTGTTCGGCTTCGTCTCCTTTTTGCTCTTCACCGGGATCGAGTTCGCCGGTCAGGTCATCGATTTGCAGATCGGCTTCGCGATCGCGAACGTCATCAACCCGCAGACCTCGCAGAGCGTCACCATCATCGGTGAATACGAGCTGACGCTGGCGACCCTGCTCTACCTGGCGATCGACGGCCACCACCAGCTGATCGCGGGCATCGCGCGCTCGTTCAACCTGGTCCCGCTCCCCTACGCCGCGACGCCGCAGCTGCTGACGGGCGATGTGATGGGTTTCTTCACCGGGGCGTTGCTGGTCGTGCTGCAGATCGCGGCACCGGTCGCGGTCTCTTTGTTCCTGGTCAATGTCATGCTCGGCTTGATGGCGCGCGTGGCGCCTCAGATGAACATGTTCGTCGTCGGCTTCCCGCTGCAAATCGGCACCGGTCTGATCATGCTGATCATTTCGATCCCGATCATGGGCAACGTGTTCCCGGCGCTGGTCGACCAGTCGAGTCGCGAGATGGACACGGTCCTGCGCGCGCTGGGGCCGCAACCGTAATGGCACGTCCCGAAGCCACCGAAAAACCGACACCCAAACGCCGCCACGAGGCCCGCGAGCGCGGTCAAGTCGCGCGCTCGCAGGACATCGGCGGCTCGGCGATCTTCATCGCGATCGTTACGGCGCTGCACGTCGGGTTCATGCACGCCGTCGGCTCGAGCATGACCGCCTTCACGATCGCGATCTCGAACGCGGGCTCGCCCGACACGCTGACGGTCCGCTCCATCGCCGGGCTGTTCGTGCGTGCCGCGATGCCGTATACGGGCTTGATCGCGCTGGCGTTCTTTTCGGCGCTCGTGCTGGCGGTGCTCGCCAACCTCCTCCAGTTCGGCTTCTTGTTCTCGCCGGGACTGCTGCGCCCCAAATTCGGCAAGCTCAACCCGCTGGCCGGGTTCAAGCGCATTTTCTTCTCGGCGCAAACGCTGGTTCAGTTCGCGAAGCAGGCGCTCAAGCTGACGATCGTCATCTTCATCTGCTGGATGGGGATCAAGGACAACGTCCCCGTGCTCGCCGGACTGGCGAGCGCCGCGCCGCACGACATCTTGGCCACCATCGAGGGCATCGTCTTCGGCATCGGGATCAAGGTCGGCATCCTGCTGCTCTTGCTGGGCATCGTCGACTACGTCTGGGAACGCCGGCGTTTGGAGACCTCGCTCAAGATGACCAAGACCGAGGTCAAGGACGAACAGAAGCAATCGGAAGGCAACCCGGAGGCTAGGCAAGCGCTCAAGCAGCGGCAGCGGGCGATGGCGCGCCGTCGCATGATGGCGGCCGTTCCGAAGGCGACCGTCGTGGTCACCAACCCGACCCACTTCGCGGTCGCGCTGGAGTGGGACGAGCTGACGATGGACGCGCCCCTGCTGACGGCCAAGGGCGCCGACCTGATGGCCCGGCGCATCCGCGAGCTGGCCAAAGAGCACGGGGTGCCGCTGGTCGAGAACCCGGCCCTGGCCCGGACCCTGTACGCCAAGGTCGAGCTCGATTCGCCGGTCCCGGCCGATCTCTACGCGGCGGTCGCCCAGGTCATCGCCTTTGTCTACAAGCTCAAGCACCGGACGATCGCATGACCGCATACCAAGCGGGGCCCCGCCGAACGAAAAGAGAACGCCGGGCCGGTGCCGGCGCGCTTACGTCGGGGCGCCAATTCGCCGATGGTAGTAGCAACGTGGAGACCGTGACCTAGTGGCGACGGCCGCATCACCGCGTCCGAACCTGCTCGACCGCCTGGCGTCGACTTCGCACGTCTGGGTGGCCGCTTCTTCGGTGTTGCTGGTCGTCCTGATGATCATCCCGGTCGCGCCGTGGGTGCTCGACCTGCTGCTCTCGGTCAACATCGCGATGGCGCTGGTCATCCTGCTGACCACGCTGTATACCGAGAACGCGCTCGCCTTCAGCGTCTTCCCGACGCTGCTCTTGATCGTCACGCTGTTCCGGCTCTCGCTCAACATCACCGGCACCCGTTCGATCTTGCTGCACGGCTACGCCGGGCAAGTCATCGAGGCGTTCGGGAACGTCGTCGTCGGCGGCAACTACGCGGTCGGCATCGTCATCTTCGCGATCCTGATCGTCATCCAGTTCGTCGTCATCACCAACGGTGCCGGGCGCGTCGCCGAAGTCGCAGCGCGCTTCACCTTGGACGCGATGCCCGGCAAGCAGCTGGCGGTCGACGCCGATCTGAACGCCGGCCTCATCACCGAGGCCGAAGCGCGCCAGCGGCGCAAAGACATCCAGCGCGCGGCCGACTTCTACGGCGCGATGGACGGTGCGTCGAAGTTCGTGCGCGGCGACGCGGTCGCGGCCGTCATCATCGTCTTCGTCAACATCATCGGCGGCTTCTTCATCGGCATCTTCCAACAGGGGATGACGGTGGTCGAAGCGCTGCAGCGATTCACGCTGCTGACGATCGGTGAAGGTATCGTCACCCAGATCCCGGCGCTGTTGATCTCGACCGCCACCGGTATCATCGTCACCCGCGCCGCCGCCGAAGGATCGTTCGGCCACGATCTCTCCAAGCAGCTGGTCCAGGATCCGCGCGCGCTGGCGATCGCCGCCGGCCTGCTGATCATCTTCGCCTTCTTCGGTCTGCCGCCGTGGGCGATGCTGATCATGGCCTCGGTCCTGTTCTTGCTGTTCTTGCGCTCGCGCTCGCAGCAGCGGCTCATGAAAGCCGCGGAGACCAAGGGTGTCGGCGGCAAGCCGGGCGCGCCGGGCGTCAGCGGTTCGACCGCGCAGCCCGCGGTTAAGCCGGCCGAGTCGGTCGTGCCGCTGCTCTCGTACGATCCGATGGAGCTGGAGATCGGCTTCGGCCTGATCCCGCTGGTCGATGTCTCGCAGGGCGGCGACCTGCTCGAGCGCATCACGATGATCCGCCGTCACGCCGCGCGCGAGCTGGGCATCGTCGTCCCGCCGATTCGCGTGCGCGACAACCTGCAGCTCAAGCCTTCGACGTACGTGGTGAAGATCTACGGGCTCGAGGTCGCGCGCGCCGAGGTCATGGTCTCGCGCTTGCTCGCGATGAATCCCGGCACCGCGACCAACGGCATCGACGGCATCCCGACCACCGAGCCTGCCTTCGGGCTGCCCGCGCTGTGGATCGCCGAGAGCGCGCGCGGCGACGCCGAGCTGGCCGGCTACACGGTCATCGATCCGACCTCGGTCATCGCGACGCATCTGACCGAGATCATCCGCGGCCACGCACCCGATCTGCTCGGACGCCAAGAGACGAGCGCGCTGCTCGACAACGTCAAGCAGCACTACCCCGTCGTCGTCGAAGAGCTGATCCCGAGTCTGCTCACGGTCGGCGAAGTGCAGCGCGTCTTGCAGAACCTCTTGCGCGAGCGCATTCCGATCCGCAACCTGCTGCTGATCCTGGAGAACCTCGCCGACGGCGCGCGGCAGTCGAAAGATATCGATTTCTTGACCGAAAAGGTCCGCGCGGCGATGGCGCGCCACATCTGCGCCGAGTACGCTGAGAACGGTATGCTCTCGGTCATCACCGTCGACCCACGACTCGAGTCGCTGCTCGCCGAGGCGGTCCGCCGCGGCGAGGACGCCTACGCGCTGCTCGACCCGGGGACGGTGGCGAAGATCTACAACTCGCTGACCCGCCAGATCCAGACGGCCCAGCAGACCGGCCTGCAGCCGATCGTGCTGACCTCCCCCTCGACCCGTTTGGCCCTCAAGCGGCTCACCGAACGCGCCGCGCCCTCGCTGGTCGTGCTGTCCTACAGCGAGATCGCCCCCGGCCTGCGGGTCGAGTCGATCGGCCAGGTCTCGACGACCGACGAGCCGGCGGTGGCGGGATCGCCGGTATAAGCGATGCTCCGGATGCTCGGCTTGGGCCCCAAGCCCCTCTCGCAGCAGATCAAGCTCAAACTGCCGCAGGTCAACACCTTCGTCGACGTCGCGACGACCGGCAACGGTCCCCGCGGGTCGGTCTGTGTCGAGTCGGTCAACCCCAAGGGGCTGACCATCAGCGGTTTACCGGGCCTGGCGGCAGGCCAGACCGTGGTCTTCTCGTACCAGAACGCCCACGGCCGTTTTCGCTTCTCGAGCCGGTGCTCGGGGGTGCGGGGCGCGCACGCGCAATTCTCGGTCCCCTCACGGATCGAGACGATCCAACTCTTCAGCGGGGCGCAGAAGCGCTCCGCCGTCCGTCTCGACGCCACGGTCCCGGCCCAGTGGCGCTTCGCTCCGGGTGGGAAGGGGTCGGGCGAGTACGTCCGTGCCTCCCTCACCGACATCAGTCGCTCGGGCGCCTCGTTGATCGTGGATCGGGAGGTGAAGAAGGGGACCTCGGTCGAGGTCCGGTTTGCGGTCAGCACCACCAGTACGCCGCTGACCCTACTCGGTGAAGTCATGCGGACCGCCAATATCGAAACCACGAAAAAACTCTCGCTCGGGCTGCGCTTCCACGGGGTCAAACCCGAGGAGGACCGGGCGATCATGGAGTTCATCAACAAGCGTCAAGCCGAGCGGCGCAGCCGCGGCCTGGCTTGAGAGGGCAGTAGGACACAAGGATGTCGGGGAAGCGAGTGCTCATCGTCGACGACGCCGTCGTCATGCGGATGATGATCAAGGGGATCCTCAGCAAGAACGGCTACGAGGTCGTCGGTGAGGCGCAGAACGGCCTCGAGGCGGTCGAGAAGTACAAGGCGCTGAGCCCGGACCTGGTCACCATGGACATGGTGATGCCGGAGATGGACGGAATCACGGCCGTCAAACAGATCGTCGCCCAAGATCCCAACGCGCGCATCATCATGTGCACGTCGATGGGTCAGCAGGCGCTGGTCGTCGAGGCGATCCAGGCCGGGGCGAAGTCGTTCATCACCAAGCCGTTCCAGCCGCCCAAGATTCTGGAGACCATCCAGAAGGTGCTGGCATGACGCCTCCGCTGACGCTCAGCGAGATCCAGCGCGACGCGCTCAAGGAAGTCGGCAACATCGGCGCCGGCCACGCGGCGACCGCGCTCTCGCAGCTGCTGAACACGACGGTCAAGCTCTCCGAGCCGACCATCGACGTGCTCAAGTTCCGCGACCTCTCGACGCGGGTGGGAACCGGCGATCGCACCGTGGCGGCGCTGCACATGTACGTGCGGGGCGAGGCGCCCGGGCAGATGGTGGTGCTGTTCGACCGCGATCAGGCGCTCGAGTTCGTCAACGTCTTCATCAAGCGCATCATCGGCGACATCCAGATCTTCGACTCGATCGTCGACTCGACGCTCAAGGAGCTCGGGAACATCATCGCCGGCTCGTACCTGACCGCGCTGATCTCGCTGACCGGGATCAACTTGCTCCCGTCGGTGCCGACGCTCTCGTACGGGACGATCCAGGCGGCGTTCCGCACGCTGATGTCGATCCTGCCCGATCAGGACGTGTTCCTGATCGAGTCGCAGTTCCTCGACAAGGACAAGGCCGTCTCGGGCCAATTCATCCTGATTCCGGAGACCGGGTCGCTCCAACCGCTGCTCTCGGTTTTCGGCGTCGACGACTGAGGACCCACGCCGAGTCCCTCGGCGGGTAGGACATGAACGACTTCTTCGACCGCTCCGAGTTCATCCAGTACTTCCGTGACGAGACGGACGAGCTGCTGCAAGCGATCGACGCCGATCTGCTGCGGCTCGAGCAGTTCGTCGATACGGGGACGATCGACGCCGAGATCGTGAACTCGCTCTTCCGCGCGCTGCACACGATCAAGGGCAGCGCGGGGATGCTCGAGTTCGGAGAAGTCCAGCAGGTCGCGCACAAGCTCGAGAACGTCTTCGACCTGCTGCGCAAAGACCGCATGCCGCTCACCGAGAGCGGGATCAACCTGCTGTTCGAAGGCCGCGACATGTTGACCGCGCTGGTGCGCGCGGCGGTCGACGAGGGCGAAGCGGCCCCCGCCGGGGTCGACGACTACGTCACGCGCCTGGACGACTTCGCGGCCGTCTACGACTCGACCGCGCAGGCCATCGAGGGACCGCGTCCCACCGTCGAAGAGCACGACGAGCACCTCATCCCGCTCGACGCCGCCCAGGTGGCGGCCTTCGAGGCCGAAGTCGAACGACTGCTGGCCGCCGCGACGCAGGGAGGCCCCGCGGCCGCTCCCGCGCCGGCCGTTCCGGCGCCGGCTGCCGAGGCGAGCGAACCGGTCGACGTGAACGCCGCGCAGGCCGCCGTGGACGCCCTGTTCGCCGCCGCGAGCGCGGCCAAGCCGGCCGCGCCGGAGAAGCCGGCGGCAGCCCCCGCCAAACCGGCCGCCAAGGCCGTCACACCCAAGCCCGAGGCGCCGGCCGAACCGGCGGCGCCCGCCCCGGCCCCCGCGGCGGCGTCCGCGGCGCCCGCTTCCGCGAACGGTGACGCCAAGCGCGCCGCCACCAAGAACCAGACGATCCGCGTCGACATCGAGCGGCTCGACATGCTGCTCAACCTGGTCGGCGAGCTGGTCATCAACCGCACCCGCATCTCGGACATCGCGGGGACGCTGGGCCGCGAGCTGGGCGGCAACGGCCGCTCCGACAACGGCCTCTCGCAGCTGGCCAAGGACCTCTCGGAGTCGTCCGCGCTCCTGGCGCGCACGACCAACGAGATCCAAGAGAGCATCATGAAGGTCCGCATGGTGCCGATCGGGCAGGTCTTCGACCGCTTCCCGCGGATGGTGCGCGACCTGGCCAAGGCGCGCGGCAAGGAGATCCACCTCGAGATCGCCGGTGCCGAGACCGACCTCGACAAGACGATCGTCGACGAGGTCGGCGAACCGCTGATGCATCTGGTCCGCAACTGCGTCGACCACGGCATCGAGCCGCCCGAGGTCCGTGAATCGCGCGGGAAGCCGCGCCACGGCACGATCCGTCTCAACGCCTACCACGAAGGCAACCAGGTCATCATCGAGATCGCCGACGACGGCGGCGGGATCGATCTGGCGCGGGTCCGCGAGAAGGGCATCCGCCTGGGCCTGATCACCGAGAACGACCGGCTGACCGATCGCGAGATCATCGAGCTGATCTTCACGCCGGGCTTCTCGACCGCCGATCAGATCACCGACGTCTCCGGCCGCGGCGTCGGGATGGATGTGGTCAAGAAGAACATCTTGCGGCTCAAGGGCGTCTTCGACGTCGACTCCGTGCAGGGCGAAGGCACGAAGTTCACCATGAAGCTGCCGCTGACGCTGGCCATCATCCAGGCCCTGCTGGTGCGCGTCGCCGACGAGCTGTACTCGATCCCGCTCGACGCGGTCATCGAGTCGCAGCGGATCGAGGCCGGCGAGGTCCGGACCGTCCACGGCGGCGAGGTCATCACGCTGCGCGGCCAGGTCGTGCCGCTGATCAGGGTCGGCGAGTTCTTCCGCCTCGACGCCCCGCGCGACCCCGACAAGGTCATGATCGTCATCGTCGGGCTGCAGGGCCGCCAGGTGGGGCTGGTCGTCGACTCGTTCCAGGGCGAACAGGAGATCGTCATCAAGCCCCTCTCCGACGTCATCGGCCGCATCGCCGGCATCTCGGGCGCGACCATCCTGGGCAACGGCTCGATCTCCCTGATCATCGACGTCCACTCGCTGGTCGCCAGCGCCTACGGCGGCGGCCGGGTCACCCGCGCCGAGTTCTCGGGCGTGTAAGGCTATGGTTGTCCGCCTGGACTCCTCGGCAAAAGCTGCCGATATGTTGTTGGAAGCCCCCTGGGGGAATCGAGCCTCTTCGGCATGCCGCCGGGCTTCCGCGCATGGGGGCCCCGCGCCGCAGGCGTGGGGGGCGCGGAGCCAGGGGCGGAGCGCCGTTGAACCGGAGTGTGGTAATCGTGTCTGAGACCGTGCAGGTCGTCTCGTTCAAGCTGGGCTCGGAAGAGTACGGCGTCGAGATCGCTCAAGTGCAGGAGATCAATCGCATGGTGGCCGTGACGCACGTGCCGCGTGCGCCGCAGTTCATGGAAGGCGTGATCAACCTGCGCGGGCAGCTGATTCCGATCATCGACTTGCGGACGCGCTTCGGCATGCCGCGTGCCGAGCACACCAAGAACACCCGCATCGTCGTCACCGACATCGGCGCGAAGCGGGTCGGCATGGTGGTCGACTCGGTCTCCGAGGTGCTGCGCCTGCCCACCGACGCGATCGAAGACGCGCCGGAGATGATCACGGGCGTGGACACCGAGTACATCCGCGGGGTCGGCAAGATCGAGGACCGTCTGATCATCCTGCTCGACCTGGCCAAGATCATCACCGGCACCGAGAAGCGCGAGCTCGAAGCGGCCGACGTCGACGCCGTAGCCGTCGGTTAGGGAGTCGGCGCGGTCGGCGCCGAAGCCACGCGGGTGACCGAACAGACCGCCGCCCCGAACCCCGAGATCGCCGCGTCGCGCCCGTCGAGCTTTCCGCTCGCCCGCACGCTGGTGTGGCTCGGCATCGCCGGGGCGTCCGCCGCGCTGACGTTCGTCGCGCTGCGCGCGACGATGCGCCGCGCTCCCGCCGCCGACGAGACGACGGAGCGCATCCAAACCCTCATCGAGGAAGCCAACCGGCTGATCAAGGCGCTCGACGAGAAGAAGCCCACCTAGTGGCCCTTCGGCCGCCTCGCACCGTGTCCGGGCTCGTGCCGGGCACCGTTGCGTCGGTTCGGTTCACCGATTTGCTCGCCAACGGGCAGGCCGTCGGCCGGATCAACGGGCTGGTCGTGTTCGTGAACGGGCCGCTGCCCGGCGAGCGGGCCCGGGTGCGGGTCACCCAGGTCAAGCCGAAGTACGGGGTCGGCGAGGTGGTGGCGTACGAGTCGCAGTCGGAGATGCGGGTCAAGCCGTTCTGCGGCGTGTTCGGCGTGTGCGGCGGCTGCCAGGTCCAGCACCTCGCCTACCCGGCGCAACTGGCGTGGAAAGAGCAGATCGTGCGCAGCGCGCTGCGGCGCATCGGCGGCTTCACCGACGTCGTCGTGCAGCGCGCGGTCGGGATGACGCACCCGCGCAACTACCGCAACAAGATGGCGCTGGTGGTCGACCACCAGGCCGGCGAGACGGTGTTCGGCTTCTATCAGGCGCGCTCGCACGCGCTGGTCCGCATCGACACCTGTCCGGTCGTCCTGCCGCAGCTCGACGCCGCCATCGGCGGCCTGTACGACGCGGCGCGCGCGGCCGATTCGCGCGAAGCGTTCGCGAACGCCAAGCACGCTATCGTGCGCGCCGGCGCGGCGACCGGGCAAGCCGTGCTCTCGATCACCACGGAGCGCCAGTCGCCGGCGATCGCGCAGCAGGCCGCGGCGATCGCGCGCCGCGTGCGCGGCGTGGTCGGCATCTCGAACTCGTTCGAGCCGCGCACCGCGAATGCCGTGCTGGGCCGCAGGATGCTCTACCCCTGGGGCCAGCGCGAGATGGAAGAGACGATCGAAGGCGTGCGCTACCGCGTCTCGCCGGCCTCGTTCTTCCAGGTCAACAGCGAGATGGTCGGGCGCATCTTCCGCTTCTTGGCGCCGGGGGTCAAGCCGGGCCGCACCATCGTCGATCTGTACTGCGGCGCCGGAACGTTCGCGATCTACTTCGCCTCGCGCGGCGCGCAGGTCGTCGGCGTCGAGGAGAACCCGGCCGCCGTGCGTGAGGCGCGCGAGAACGCGTCGGCCAACGCCGTCGAGGCCCGGGTGGTGTTCGTTGAAGGCCGCGTCGAGGGCGCCGTCGCGAACAAGCACGGGAAAGAAGCACTGGCGAACGCCGAGATCGTGTTCCTGGACCCGCCGCGCAAGGGCAGCGACGCCGCCACGCTCGACGCGATCGCGTCGGTGCCGGTCCCGAACATCTGGTACCTCTCGTGCAACCCCGCGACGCTGGCGCGCGACCTGGCCTATCTCGCCAAGCACGGGTACAAGCTCGGCGTGGTGCAGCCGTTCGACATGTTCCCGCAGACCGGCCACGTCGAGACGCTGGTCACGCTGCACCACGTGGCCAAGGAGGCCGAGGTGCCGCGGACCGAGCGCGAGCCGACCCCGTGGGACGAGCAGATACCGCTGTGGCCGCCCGACGACCCGTTCGCGGCCCACGAATACCCCGACTTCGTCGAGCAGTAGACGGGCGGCTAGCGCCGCGCTTGCAGGACGTTGATCCACCCGTCAGGCCAGCTGCCGTTCGGGTTGCGCATCGCGTGATACAGGCCGGCCGGCTCGTCGACGGCAAGGACGTGCAAGAAGCGGTTCCCGTCGAACGCGACGGCGGTTTGTACGCTGCGATCGAGCGTCGGGAGGCGTTCGCCGCCGATCGCGCCGTTCACGTTGCCCCACGCGTCCCAGGCCCCGGTCGTCCGCCGGATCGTGTGCCACAGCGCGCCGCGCTGATCGATCGCCGCCACGTGCAGCTCGGCGTTGTCGCAGGCGATCGCGGCGAAGCGCAACCGCCCGAGCTTCGCACCCGGTACGTGCGCGTCGACGTCGCGCCACGGCGCGGACCAGGTGCCGTTCGCGAGGCGCTGGGCGTGCCAGAGCCGCGCGTCCTGGTCGAGCGCGATCAGGTGGAGGTCGCCGGCATGGCTGGCCGCCGCCGCGACGAGCACGACCGGACCCAGTGCGGTACCGGCGCCGCGTTCGAGCGCGCCGTTGACGTCGAGCCACGGATCGGGCCAACTGCCGTTCCCGTCGCGTCGCGTCAGCCACGGCCGGCGGAGCGCATCCAGCGCGACGACCCACAGGTTGCCGCGCACGTCGGTAGTGCCGGTGACGTAGCTGATCTGACCGATCGAAGGATGACCGGCGCGCTGCACCTGCGCCTGAACGTCGCCCCACGCGTCCCACTTGCCGTTCTTCTGGCGGATCGAATGCCATAGCGTGCCGGCCTGGTCGATGAGCAGCCCGTTGACGCGCTCGTCGGAGAAGGTCGCGGCCGCGACGAGCAGCTTCGTATGCGGAGGCCCCGACGGGGTGATGCTCTCGAACGGGGTCCACGAACCGTTCCCGTTGCGCTGCGTGTGAAACACGAGGGCCTGTTCGCTGACGATGAAGGCGTGGAAGTCGCCCGACGGACCCGCCGCCGCGGCGGCGAAACCGGTCGGTCCCTGCAGAACGAGCACCCGGTACGCATAGCCGTGGATGCCCGCGTACACGTTGTAGCCGTCGGTTGCCAAGCGGGTCTCGTAGTCGCCGCCCGGCACGCCGAAGAGGCTCGCCAAGAGCACGCTGCGGCCGATCGCCCCGTCCCGCGGATTGAGGTCGAAGAGGTAGCCGTTGCTGCCGACGATGAGCCGGTCGGCGAAAGGCAAGACGTCGACGCGCGGCCAGGTCGAGGACACGGCCCGGTTCCAGCTCGCGCGCTTCCAGTCGTTGCGGTCGATACCGTACGCGTAGCCGTGAACGCCGGCGTACACGAACTTCTCGTCGGCGGCGACGCGCGTCGTGTAGTCGCCGACGCCGACGCGGCTGCTGACGAGCAGGTTGTGCTCGATCTTGCCGCCGGTCGAGATCTGGTAGACGTAGCCGTTGCTGCCGGCGAAGATCCGCTGCTGCGCGAAGACGACGTTGACGGGCTGGTAGGCGGCGGTGCCGCCGACGGCGACGTCCCAGCGGGCTCGGCGCCAGTCGCCGAGATCCAAGCCGTAGACGTATCCGTGCATGCCGATGAACAGTGAACGACCGTCGCTCGCCAGGCTCGGGCGGTAGTCCCCGGTGCCGAACCTGCTGCCGAGCAAGAGCTCGTGCACGATCCTGCCGTTGCCCGGATCGAGCTCGTAGAGGTAGCCGTTCGAGCAGGCGAAGAGCCGCGCGCCTTGGATGAGCACGGCAGTGGGCTCGAACTTGCCGGTTCCACCGACGCCCGTCGTCCAGGCGGGGCGCGACCAGTCGTTGCGCGCGATCGCGTAGACGTAGCCGTGAACGCCGACGTACAGCCGGCTGCCGTCGGCCGTCACCGCGGTCGTATAGTCGCCGATCCCGATCGCGTCGGTCACGCGCAGCTTGTGGCGCACCGCGCCGGTGAGCGGATCGAGCTCGAGCGCGAAGCCGTTCGTGCCCAGCAGCATCGCGCTCATCGGTAGAGCAAGACCTCGACGGGCTTGTAACGCGTGTCGGGCAAGCTCGTGTTCCACACCTCCGAGAAATCGAAGTCGCGCGAGGGAATCCCGAGCCGCGGCGAGGCGAAGCGCGTCAGCAGCGTCTTGAGGGTCGGCACGAAGTTCGAGAAGGAGTTGAACGCGAAGCTTTTCTGCTGTTCGTTCCACGTGCGCAAGTCGGTCACGTTCGTACTGCTCGAGCCCGCGCGATTGGGGAAGTGCCGCCGGATCGCCTCGGTGGTGATGCTCGAGGAGCCGTTGGCGAGGATGTCGAGCAGCGCTTGCTGCGAGAGATGCGCGGTGCTGCTGGTCGCCTGCACCCCGTTGCGGCCGTTGGCGCCCGTCAGGAGCGTGTCGTCGCCCCAGACTTCGTAGGGCGTCGGCGTCGCCAACGAGCTGACCCAGGCCGAGGTGGCGTTGTAATGGTCGTGCAGGCTCGCCGAAGCGAGCTGGGCGGCCGCGCTGGTCATGAACGTGAGGAATTGCTGGTACGTGTCGCCGGCGCCGGCGATTCCGGTCGCTGCAAGGCGTCCGTAGAAGGTGAGCTGCTCGTCGGCGGTCTGCGGATCGTTCGAGGGACCCATCCCGTTCGGATCGTACAGCTGCGACCCGGCCAGCCCCGGTTGCTGCTTCGCCGTCATGTTCTTGATGCGGTCCCAATCGGCGACCGGTAAGAGCGATTGGCCGGCGGCCCACTCGACGAACCACTGCATCACGAGCGTCTTGTTCACGAGGTGGCCGGCGGCGAACGAGTCCTGGAGAAAGTGATCCGCATAGCCATGGAAGACCCAGGCGTCGTGCGTGAGCCGAGCGCGTTCGCCGCTGTCGGGCGCGTTGTGGGCACGGCGGGCGAGGTCGCGCGCGATGATGTGATTCGCCTGCCAGCGGTACCACGAGAACGGCGCGAAGTGGCAGGCGTTGCGCGCGAGCAGACCCTGGTAGTGGTCGGACCCGTTGATTCCCAGGCCGAACGTCAAGCTGTCGAGCGCCATCGTCTCGACCAACGCGTTGACCATACTCAGCTTCCACGGCGCCGCCGCCGCGCGCGCGAAGGTGACGTTCGGGTTTCTCCCGCTCCGCAGCAGCGTGAGCTGGTTGTAACCCTCTTGTCGAATGCACTGCAAGACCGGCACCGTGATCGCCGCCGGCAACGTGTCGAGCGCGATCGGGTTCGAGAGGTAGTCGGGCAGCGCGTTGAGCTCACCATAGGTGACCAGAACGTTGTCCGGTCCCAAGCGCAGCGTGCGAATCCACGGCGAGAGCGCTTGGACGTCGCGCTCGGTGACGCTGTCCGGGTTGTACTGCCATTTCTGGAGCAGCGCGATCTGGTTCGCGAGGATCGCGTCGCGACGGGACCCGTGCGTCGAAATCTCGATCAGGTCCGGCGTGGGCCCGTCGCCGAGTAGACGGTGCTCGTACGAGACGTGGCGCTGGATGACGTCGCTCAGGCCGGCGGGCGGCGTCGAGCTCGCGCCGCCGACGACGAGCCCGCCGTGCAGCGCGCGTGCACCGAGCGCGTCGGCGGACCGTTCCGCGAGGGGCGAGTCGAGGACGCGCGGCGGGTGTGTACGATCCGGCGCTGGTCGACGGCGCGCCTGCTGCAAGACGTGCACGATCTCGTGCGCGATCAGCAGCCGTCCCGCATCCGTGTCGGGCGCAAAGCAGCGCGAGCGAACGACGACGTGCGCGCCGCACGCGAACGCGTCGGCTTGCAACGCCTGCGCGAGCTGATCCGTGCGCGCGTCGTGATGGATGCGGACCGCACGGAGATCGGTCGCGAACGCCGCTTCGAGAACGGCTCGCAGCGCCGGCGCGAGCGGCTCGCCGCCACACGCGAGCGAACGCAGCGCTTCACCTACACCCGAAGGTACCATTGCCTACCCCCCGGCAGAGACTTCCGCGTGTCCGTAGGCGGGTGCCTGCCGCCCGGCTCGAAGGGCATGGACACCGGGCCGCGGGACCCCTCGACTCGGACAACCCGTTGTCGGTGGTCGAGCCGGCGGCCGGATGGTAGGCTGAGAAAAACGCTGCTTTCGAGGAGGGTCGTATGGGTGTGCTTCGCGCTGCGTTCACGTTCGTCGTCGTCGTCGCGTGCGCGCTCGGCGGCGGCGTCGCCGGTCTGCTCGCCGTCCACGGCGCCACCAGCCCGGCGGCGCTGGCGGCGCCGGCCGCCGTCGCCTACGTCCCGATCGATCCGGCGGACTACATCTCGACCAAAGCCGCCACGGCGATCGCGACCGCGCAGAACGACGCCGCCGCGCAAGCCCACGCGGCGCGCATCTGGTCCGGCCTGACGCGGCGCACCAACCAGAGCGTCGACGGCGTGCGGCTGGCGACCTACGACACCTGGTACTCGCCGTGCGACGTCTTCCCGGACAACCCCCCGGACTGTCAGGTCAACAACGCCAACCCCTCTCAGGCGACGCCGACTCCCGCGCCGGGCGGGCACTTCGCGCTCGCCGCGCAGCCGAACCCGGCCGGGCGGCGCGCGTTCGTCGTTCCGGTACAGTTCTTCCACGAGCCCTCGCTCGCGCCGAGCGACGTTTTCTCGCTGGTCAAGTACAATCGTGAGATGGCCTCGTTCGTCGGGCAGTACGCGAACGGGCAACAGCTGGCGGCGCTGATCGGTCAAGGGACCGCGGAGATCCCCGACTCGATCTCGCCGCGCGCGATCATGACCAAGCCCGTCTACGAGCTGCTGCACACGACCAAGCCGACGGTGCTGCAGGTCTGGGCCGGACCGGGTCTGAGCGTTCCGCCGAGCTCGACCAGCGCGATCTTCACGCCGGGGCCGGACACCTGGAAGACGATCGTGGTCGTCGTGCCGCCGGGCGTGCGGTACACGCCCAAGCCCGAGCACGTGTGCGTCAACACCTACGACGAGAACGGGAACGGCACCGGTCACTACTGGACGACGGCGACGCCCGAGAAGGTGGTGCCGCTGAGCGATTTCTACGCGCTGCCGGCAAACGCGCAGACGATCCAGAACGTGCAGAACGCGCGCGCGACGTTCGCGCGCCTGCACCGGCTGCGCTTCCCACGCTTGGGAGCGACCGCGAGCGCGAAGTTCAGCTGCCCGCTCGAGACCTTCGACGCCGGCAGCTCGGTCGAAGCGCTGGTCGCGATGCACGTCGCGACCGCCGAATACCCGCACGTGTGGACGTGGGAGACGTTCTGGTATCAGCCGCTGGCGAAGGGGCTGCCCGGCGCGGTCGGACCGTTCGCGCACTTCGACGCGAAGACGGCCTGGTGGACGCAGGACGGCAATCGTTTCCGCTACACGTTCAACCCGTATCTCGAGGCCGGCTTCGGGCGCTGCGTCTTCTTGACGAACACGTGGCCAGGCAACGGCGCGACGCCCGGACCGTGCACGGGGACGCTGCCGCCCGCGTCGCCGACGCCGCCGTCGCTCGCCGCGGGGGCGCCGCTGCCGGCCGCGACGAACGTGCCGGTGCCCAACCTCGGGCGCACGACGAACTGCATCTCGTGTCACGAGAACGCGACCTACACCGTGCTCGGGAGCAAGGCGAATCCGGGCCCGGGCTACGTGGCGCACGACAAGCAGCCGCAAGCGAAGGTGCCGCAGTCGATCTTGGTGCTGAACCTGTGGAGCTTGGCCAACGACGCGCCGGCGCCCCCGAGTCCGAGCCCGACGGCCACGCCGTAGGGCAGCAGTAACGCCCAGCGCGGAAGCCGTAGAGTCCCGCGTGGGAAGAATCGTCGCCTTTCACCTGCCGGCGCGGGATCTCGAACGCGCAGCGGGGTTCTACACCAAGGTCTTCGGGTGGGAGCTGATACGCGACGACAACTCGCCGACGCCGTACGCGACCGATCCGGGCGGCACGGGCCGCGCGGTCGCCGGGGCGATCATCGCGCGTACCGAGACGGTCAAACAACCGGTCCCGGTGTTGGCGGTCGACGACGTCGACGCGACGCTCGCGCGGCTCGAGCGCCTGGGCGGCCACGCCGAGCCGGGCGCCAGCGGCGAATTTCGCTACGCGCGGGACTCGGAAGGCAACGTGCTCGGCCTCGCGCTGCGCGCGGGGGTGCGGCTCGGCGCGAGCGAGACCGGCGTGGGACGCTTCCTCAACCTGCACCTGCCGGCCGACGACATCGTGCGGGCGACGGTGTTCTACAGCGAACTGTTCGGCTGGGAGCTGCGCGCGACGCCGGGGGCGGTGCCCTACATCGTGACCAACCTCGCCCAGCTCGACGGCCCCGGCCTCGAAGCGGCGATCGTGCAGCGCGCCGAGCCGATCAAGGCGCCCACCCCGACGATCGAGGTCGACTGGATCGACGACGTCATGACGACGCTGGCGATGAACGAGGGCCAGGTGGCGCAAGTGAACGACATCGCCGACGTCGGCCGTTTCGGCTACGCGAAGGACTCCGAGAGCAACACGATCGCGCTGCTCCAGCGCAGCTTCTTGCTGCGGAGCTGAAGAGCGCGCCGGGCGGCTGCCCGACGCGCTCTTCGCGACCGTGCGTCTTCGGTGCGCCGTCAGTTGCGCGAGGGGAAGATGCCGACCAACGCGATCTCGAACGAGATGCACAGGTACGGCTGCTGGATGCCGAACGGCACGTTGCCGCCGGCGTTGCCGAGCATCGTCGGCTTCATGGTCGTGTTGGTGGCGGCGTTGGAGTAGATCTCCGGCTTCTGGCCGTTCTGCTCTGCCCCCGGGAGGTGGTTGGTCGGCGTGATCTGGTTCGAGAGCGAGCTCACCGCGTTCACCAGGTGGTTGTGCCGCGGTAGATTGTTCAGCGACAGGCCGACGTTTTCGCTCCCGCCGGCCTGGCCGATCACGTAGGTCGAGAGGCCGAGTCCGGTGCCTTGGTGGATCGGAAAACGGCTCTGCATGTTGGGAAGCTGAAACGTATTTACCCCGTTGCCGCCGTAGTACGTGCCGATGACCGAGAACAAGGCCGTATTCGTCTGAATCGCGAGCGTCTGTCCGTTGCACAACTGCCAGCCGTAGACCGCGAAGTTGCCGGCGAACATGCCGATGGTGGCGATGTAAGGAGGATAGTACATGAACCGTCCTCTCTAGTTCCGCGAGGGGAAGATGCCGACCATGGCGATCAGGAACGTAACGCATAGGTACGGCTGCATGATGGAGAACGGCACGTTTCCGCCGGCCGTCGCGATCATGTTCGGGTTCATCGTCGTGTTGGCGGTCGCGTTGGAGTAGATTTCCGGCTTCTGGCCGTTCTGCTCTGCGCCCGGGAGGTTGTTGGTCGGCGTGATCTGGTTCGAGAGCGAGCTCACCGCGTTCACCGTGTGGGTGTGGATCGGCATGTTGTTGTAGAGCAACGTGGTGTTCTCGGTCCCGCCGATCTCGCCGATGACGTACGTTGAAAGCCCGAGACCCGTCCCTTGGTGCAGCGGCACTCGGCTCTGCATGTTGGGGAGCTGGAACGTGCTCACGCCATTGCCGCCGTAGTAGGTGCCGATGACGGAGAACAGCGCCGTGTATGAGGAAATCGAGAGGGTCTGGCCGTTGCACATCTGCCAGCCGCGTATCGCGAAGTTCCCGCCGAACATCATGATGCTGCCGAGATAGGGTTGACTCATCCGCTACAAACCTTTCGCCGGAGAGGGAGGTGGTCGTATGGTCTGTGTGCTGCGGGACACGAGAGTCTGCGGGAGCCGGTGCCCGAGGCCGGCTCGCGCTGGTTACCTGGTCTCGAACGGCTCTAGAACGAGACCGCCGAGTCGGAGACGACATAGCAGTTGGGGGATTCGCCGCTGCAACTGCTCGCGAAGTCGGTGGTCGCCGAGTGCGGGCTCCCGCTGATCTGCGTTCCGGACGGCGTGAACTCGTACAGGTTGACGAAGATCGACGTTCCCGCCTGGTTCGGGCCGCTGTCGGTGGCGACCAGGTTGTCGCCGGGGATGAAGTGCATCGACGTGAATGCCTGGAAGCCGGGGTTCACCGTGGCGCCCGTCGTCCAGCCGGTGCCGGGATTGTGGAACCACGTGATTTCGTCGGTGGTGCCGTTGTACCAGGCGACGGCGACGGAGGTGCCGTCGCGCGATACCGCGACGTATTCCGGCAGCCCGGCGACCGAGCCGACCGAGACCGGGGCGTTGAGGCTCGCGCCGGTCGTTCCGTTGCGGGTGAGTTCGATGACGTTCGCAGAGCCGCCGGTCGTCGCGTTGACGTAGATCAGCGACTGGCGCCCGTTGTCCCAGGCCAGAACCGGGATGGCCGGGTCGTTGCCCGAGACGCTGGTGATGTACGGGCTCGAGATGTCTTGCTCGACGCCGTTCGCCCCGGTCGTGACGACGATCTCGTCGGGGGTCGCGTCGTCGACGTTCGCGATGTCGAAGGCATACCCGAACACGGTACCGGAGGCGTTGTCGAGGACGGCCACGCTCGGGAATTGGAGCTCCGTCGGCGAGTACCAATTACCGCTCGCCTCGAGCGAACTCGTCCAGTTGGTCACCGACGAGCCGCCCTGCGGGATGAAGCTCAGCCACGGCGTGTCGCCGGGCGTCGCGTAGTAGAAGTTGTTCATCCCGACGGCCCCGCTCTGCGTCGCGGTGCCGATCGAGACGTCGAAGCCGAAGTTGCTTCCGGTGTTGGGCGGGCTGCCGACGGTGCTCAGCGTTCCGAACGTCTGCGTCCCGCTGTTGTACGTCGTCGAGTAGACGTGGTAATTCGCTTGGTCGGCTATGAAGAGATCATCGCGCGTGTCGAAGCGCCCGTAGGTGTAGCTCTTGGTCGTCGTCGCGAGGACCTGAGTCGGGTCGCCGAGCGAGGTGTTGTAGGTGACCAGCTCGCACGTCTCGGTCGCATTGCCGTTGCAGCCGAGCGGGGCGATGAGGGTCACTGCGATCGTCACACTCCACGATGCGGTCGAGGGCCCGAGATTGTCGCTGTAGTGGTAGACGTTGGCACCGCTGCTGTGCGCGTGCGACAACCCCGTCGACACCGTGATCGTCGTCCCCGACACCCCGGTGACCAGCGCCTTCTCGGTGAGGACCGTCGTCCCCGAGAACGCGAGCTCGTCGATCACCAAGTACTGGCCGATGAAGATTCCGCTCGCCGAACTGACGGTGAAGCTCGTCGCGCCGGCGCTGGGCGAGGAGGCCAACGTGGTGGTGACGTTTCTGGTGCCCGCCGGGTCGGCCGCCACCGCGAACGTGAACGAGGTGCAGCTCGAGCCGGGCGTCAGCGTCAGCGTCGCGCCGCTCACCGACGTGGTCGAGCCGCTGCAACCGGTCACGGCGGCGTTGTTCGCGAACGTCGGCAGTCCGGGCTGGCTGCCGAACGCCGTACCGTGCGCGTCGACGACGGCAAGGGTGTACGACTCCGCGCTCGTGCCGTTTTGGGCGAAGCTCGTCCCGGAGGTTTGCGTGTTGGCGGTGATCGCACCGGGGTTGGCGTCGAGCGTGATCGGGGAGGCGACCGAGCCAAAGGTGTTGGCATGCCCTTCGACGACCGTCGCGCTGTAGAGCGTCTCCGCGAGCAAGTTGCTGCTGGCGTCCTCGATGCTGATCTGGGTCTCGTCCGTGCCGATCGGCATCTGCGCCGTGACCGTGCAGGTGTAGTCGCCGGCGCTGACCGTCGAACACGACCCGGAACCGGGTGTGAGCGTCGAGGTCTGCGCCGCATCGCTGACGGGAGAACCGCCGACCTCCAGGACCTGCACGGCGACCGTATGCGCCGTCGCCGGAATGTAGGCGGGGCCGCGGCGGCCCGCGGCCGCGGAGGTCGTGGGCGCCGGAATCGTCAGGGTCAGCGTGGCCGGTGCGCGCTGCCCCGAATAGGTGGGCGCCGTCGAGGTGCCGGTGGGTGCGGGGTACGGCTGCGGCAGGGCATGTGAGCCGCCACCCGCACAACCCGTCGCCAGCGCGACCAACGTGCCGAGCGAGGCGGACCATACCAAAGAACGCAACTGCACGAAGAAACCTTCCCGGTCAAGGTTAGCCGCACGCACCCGGGGGCGCGAATCAGCGCGGGTCTTCGAGGGGCCCCGAAGATCGCATGGAGATCGGTTTCGCGGCGCGCCCCGGTGCTCCTTGGCTGCTTGCCGCCGCTAGGTTGATAGAACAGAGGAAAAGTGGGACTCCGGGAGCGGATAAGAGGGACATGGATCGTGCGGGTTCCCTCTCTCGGGGCGCGGCGCTCCGTCTGGTAGCGGCTCTTCCTGGAGTGCTGCTCGGCGTTGCCCCGGTCCTCGCCAACGCGCAAAGTATCGAGTCTCTCAAGCAGAAGTACCGGTTTCAGGGACGCTCGCGCGGCAGCCAGGCGTGCCGGAACTGCGCGCACTTCACCAAGACGATCGGTGCCGCAGGAACGTGTTCGGTCTTGCAGACCCGTGTAACCCGGTATTCTTGGTGCACGGCCTGGAGCCCGAAGACCACCACCTGATCGTCGTCTGTCCGCCGGCGCCCGAGCTCGGCGGAGGGCGGGTCGCGAGCCGCGAACGATTCTTGGTCATGGCATCGGACCGGATCGATATCCGCCACGTCGCGAAGCTCGCACGGTTGGCGCTCACGGAGGACGAGGTCGCGCTCTACGGCGCGCAGCTCGGCAACCTCATGTCGCACGTCGACGCGCTGGCGCAACTCGACACCGCCGAGGTCCCGGCCACGGCCCAAGTGATCCCCTCCCGCAACGTCCAGCGGGCCGATGCGCTGCGGCCCGAGACGATGCTGACCCGCGAGGCCGCTCTGGCCAACGCGCCGCAGGCGCAGCTCGGGTTCTTCCGCGTTCCCCGCATCATCGGCGAGGAGGGCTAGGTGGACCCGATCCGCGACTCGGCCGCCGCCATCGCGCGCGCGGTCAACGCCCATGAGGTCAGCGCCGCCGAGGTCGCCGAGACCGTCCTGGCGCACGTCGAGCGCGCCGACGCGAGCCTGCTGGCGTTCCGGACCCTGACGCCCGAGCTGCTGCGCGAGCAGGCCCGGCTGGTCGACGCACGCCTGGCGGCCGGCGAGACGCTGCCGCTGGCCGGCGTCCCGGTGGCGCTCAAGGACAACCTCTGCGTGACCGGTACCAGGACGACGGCCGGCTCGAAGATCCTCGAGAGCTTCGTCGCGCCGTACACGGCGACGGCGGTCTCGAAGCTGCTGGCGGCGGGCGCGCTGCCGGTCGGAAAGACCAACCTCGACGAGTTCGCGATGGGCTCCTCGGGCGAGAACTCGGCCTTCGAGAAGCCCCGCAACCCCTACGACCTCGACCGCGTCCCGGGCGGGTCGTCCGCCGGCAGCGCGGCCGCCGTCGGCGGGTTCGAGACGCCGATCTCGCTGGGCAGCGACACGGGCGGGTCGATCCGCGAGCCGGCCGCGTTCTGCAACATCGTCGGCTTCAAGCCGACCTACGGCCGCGTCTCGCGCTACGGGCTGATCGCCTTCGCGTCCTCGCTCGACCAGATCGGGCCGTTCGCGCGCACCGTCGAGGACGCCGCGCTGACCTACGACGCGATCGCCGGCCACGACCCGCTCGACGCCACCAGCGTCGACCGCGTCGCCGAGCCGACCGCGAGCGGGCTGCGCACGGATTTGCGGGGCGTGCGGGTCGGCATCGTCAAGCAGTTCGATCTGGCCTCGCTGGCGCCGGACGTGCGGGCGTGCTATGAAGCCGCGTACGCCGACCTCGAGCGGCTCGGCGCGACGCTGGTCGAGGTGGAGTTGCCGACGGCCGACTACGGCGTCGCCACGTATTACTTGATCGCGCCGGCGGAATGCTCGTCGAACTTGGCGCGCTTCGACGGCGTGCGCTACGGCCTGCGCGTCGACGGCGCCGACGTCGGCGAGATGTACGAGCGCACCCGCGAAGCCGGCTTCGGCCCCGAGGTGAAGCGCCGCATCCTGATCGGGACGTACGCGCTCTCGTCGGGTTACTACGACGCCTACTATCTCAAGGCGCAGAAGGCGCGGACGAAGTTCGCGCAGGACTTCGCGCGCGCGTTCGAGCGCTGCGACGTCATCGCGTCGCCGGCCGCTTCGACGCCGGCTTTCACGTTCAACGCGAAGTCCGATCCCGTCTCGATGTATCTGATGGACTACTATACGATCCCGATCTCGCTGGCCGGTCTGCCTTCGCTCAGCGTGCCGTGCGGCGCGGTCGTCCCCGAGGACGGGACGCGGCCGATGCCGCTGGGTCTGCAGCTGGCGACACCGCTGTTCGCGGAGCGCGAGCTGCTCGGCATCGCCCACGCCTACGAGCGCGCAACCCAACACGCCCAGAAGTTGACGCCGGTGACAGAAAGCACTATGTCGTTGCGCGCGCCCTCGGGGAATCTCGCATGAGCACGATCGATAGCGCGCGCGCGAACGGGGGGCCCCACGCCGAAGGCGTGGGGGGCGCGGAGCCAGGGGCGGAGCGCCTTTCAAACTGGGAGGCGGTCATCGGGATCGAGTGCCATGTCGAGCTGAAGACCGAGTCGAAGATGTTCTGTGGGTGCCCGAACCAATTCGGCGGCGCACCGAATACGAACGTCTGTCCCGTGTGTCTCGCGATGCCGGGTGCGTTGCCGGTGCCGAACGCGCTGGCGATCGAGCACGTCGTTCGCGCCGGGCTGGCGTTCGGGGCGGAGATTCCCGAGCACTCGAAGTTCGACCGGAAGAACTACTTCTATCCGGACATGCCCAAGAACTATCAGATCTCGCAGTACGACATGCCGCTCACCCAAGGCGGCGTGGTGAAGTACTGGCTCGAGGACGGGACGCGCGGCTCGTGCCGCTTGACCCGCATCCATCTCGAAGAGGACACCGGGAAGTCGACCCACGCCAGTGCCGACGGCCGGCTGGCCGGCGCGACCTCGTCGCTGGTCGACTTCAACCGTGCCGGCGTGCCGCTGATGGAGTGCGTCGGCGAGCCCGACCTGCGCAGCGCCGACGAAGCGGTCGCGTTCCTCGAGACGCTGGCGCGCACATTCCGCGAGCTGGGCGTCTCGGACGTCAAGATGGAAGAAGGCTCGCTGCGCTGCGACGCCAACGTCTCGGTCCGCCTGCGCGGCGCGACCGAGTACGGCACCAAGGCCGAGATCAAGAACATGAACTCGTTTCGCAGCGTGCGGCGCGCGATCGTCTCCGAGATCGCGCGGCAGATCGCCGTGATCGAGAGCGGCGGGCGCGTGATCCAAGAGACGCGCGGCTGGGACGAAGGCGCGGGCGTCACGCGCAGCCAGCGCTCGAAGGAACAGGCGCACGACTACCGCTACTTCCCCGATCCGGATTTGGTGCCGCTCGACATCGCGCGCGGCGACGTCGACCGGCTGCGGACCGCGCTGCCGACGACGCCCTACGCGCGCTTCGAGCGTTATCTCGACGACTACGGGATCGACGTCAAGCGCGCGACGCAGCTGGTCGACGACGCGCGGCTCTCGGCGTTCTACGACGCGACGGTGTCGATCTCGAACAACCCGCTGGGGACGCTGGCGTTCGTGCTGGGCGACCTCTCGCGGTTGGCGAACGAGTCGGGCACGCACGTCGCCGACGGCAAGGTCACGCCGCCGGCGCTGGCCGAGCTGGTCGCCCTGACCTCGTCGAACGCGATCAACTCCAAGGCCGCCAAACAGGTGCTCGAGACGCTGTGGGCCGAGGGCGGCTCGGCCAAGGCGATCGTCGAGCGCGAGGGACTGGCACAGGTCAGCGATCGCGGCGCAATCGAGAAGATCGTCGACGAGGTGTTGGCCGCCAACGCGCAGTCGGTCGCCGACTACAAGGCCGGCAAGACCAACGTGCTCGGCTTCCTGACCGGCGCGGTGATGAAGGCCTCGAAAGGCAAAGCCAACCCGCCGCTGGTGCAAGAGCTGCTCAAAGAGAAGCTCGGCTGATCGCGGCGCGGCGGGTGCGCGAGTGATCGAGACGGCGCGGCTGCTGCTGCGCGAGCCCGAACCCGGCGACGCCCAGGCGTTGCGTGACTATCGCGTGCGCAACGCCGAGCGCTTCGACCGCTGGGACCCCTCGCTCGGCGACCAGGTCGAACGGCACCTGGAGTGGATTGAGTACGTGCGCGGCCGGCGCTACGAGGGTCGCGCGGCGACCTTCGTCGGCTTCGATCGCGCCGCCGTCGACGGCAAACCGATCGTCACCGTCGGCCTCTCGGGCTTCGGTTCCGATCCGCCGGCCGCGATGGTCGACTACACGCTCGACGCCGGCTACGAGGGACGCGGCTACGCCTCGGAGGCCGTGCGCGGCGTCCTCGACTACGCGGCGCGCGAGCTGGGGATGCGGCAGTTCAGCGCGACCTACGATCCGGCCAATCTGCGCAGCGGCGCACTCTTGCAGCGGCTCGGTTTTCAGATCGTCGCGCAGACGCCCGGCCTGCCGGGAATGATGCGCGCGCAAGTGTTGGCGGTGCTGGTCGGGGAGCCGCGTGTCGGCTGACGGGCTCGCGGCACTCCGCGCGCTCGTCGCCGCCGATGAAGACTGCGCCCGCGGCCTCGCGTCGGTGCCCGACGAGGCGTGCGCCGAGGCGGTGCTGCGACTCGCCGTGGAGCGTGGCCTGGACGTCACGCCGGCGGACCTCGACGCCGCGCGTGCGCAGGCTGCGTACGCGTGGAACCTGCGATGGATCGCCTGACGGCCGACCTGCGCGGCTGGACGCCGGTCCACCTCGCGATCCGCAGCGGGCCGCCGACGATCACCTGGGCGCGCCTGGGGGGGCCGCCGCGCCAACCGTTCTTCGAGCTCGACGCCGACCGCGCGATGCGCCGGCCGTTCAACGCGGTGTTCGCCGTGCGCACGCCGCTCGACGTCCTCGACGCGCTGGTCGACGACGCGGCGGCGCACCTGCCGGCCGGCTTCGTCTTCCACCAGTCGCGCGCGGGCTCGACGCTGATCGCCCGCATGCTCATGCAGCTCGACGGCGCCGTCGTGCTCTCCGAAGCGCAGCCGCTCGACGCGCTCCTCCACCTGCGGCGGCACGTGCCGGACGCGGTCACGCCGCGGCGGCTGCACGCGATGCTGCACGCGCTGGCGCGGCCGGCCGGCGAACGCGCGCGGACGTTCGTGAAGTGGGGCGCTTGGCACGCGCTCGAGCTGCCGGTCCTGCGCGCGGTCTTCCCCGCGGTGCCCTGGGTGTTCGCGTTTCGCGAGCCGCGCGCGCTGCTCGAATCGCAGGCGCGGCAGCTGGGTCCCGAGGCGGTGCCGGGGACGATCGATCCGCGATTGTTGGGGATCACCGATCCGGCCGAGCTGGCGGGCGAGGACTACGTGCCGCGCTTCCTCGCGGCGCTCGCGGAGTCGGCGCTGCGCGAAGACGCCGAACCCGGTGCGTTCGTCGACTACGCGGAGCTGCCGGAGGCGGTGTTCGCGCAGGTGCTGCCGCGCTTCGGCATTACGCCGACCGCCGGCGAGACCGCCGCGATGCGTGCGGTGACGTCGCGCGACGCAAAGCAGCCGTCCGTTGCCTTCGCGCCGCGCGCGCTCGACGCGGATCCCGAGCGGGACGCGTGGGCGCGCCGCTGGCTCGATCCGCTCTACGTGCGGCTGCGGACGCGGGGTGCCGCGGCGCGCTGACGTCGCGCCCGGGACCGGTGCCTATTCGCGCGCGGCGATCGCTTGTGCTTGTTGCGGCGTGATCGCCACCGAGACGAGGAATCCCGCCGCGGCGAGCCGCGCTTCCGCCGCGTTCGGCGACCAGCCGCCGCTGAACGGACGCAGGTAGCCGGCGTTGGCGCCGTTGAGTGCCGCGACCTCATCGTCGGTCAGCGCCGCTGCCGTCGCGGTGACGGCGCCGTGAAGGTCGGTGCGGCCGGCCGCCGCCGCGTCGATCGCGCCGTCGACCTGCGCTCGGGTCGCGGGCGAGAGCGCGCCCAGCGCCGCGGTGCGCGCGTCGCTGGTCGCCGCGGCGAAGCGCGTGCGATCGGCGCCGGAAAGCTCGGCCGGCGTGGCGCCGGTGACGTGGACGGCGGTGCGTGCGAGCTGACGCGCCGCGAGCTCCTCCGCTGTGGGCGGTGTCGGCAGCCGCGGCGGCGCGGGCCGCGCGTCCGGCCCGAGGCCGGCCGCGGCAACGGTCGAGGGCCGGCGTACCGCGGCGAGCGTCGCCGGACTGGTCGGTCGAGCGCCTTCAACGGCGATGATCAGTGGGAACGCTGCGAGCGGGAGCGCGAACGTCGCTTTCGCCGTCCCGTTCGAGCGGCCCAACAGTTGAGCGAGTCCCGCGTAGAGGTCGGACTGCAGCGCCTGGCCTTGCGCGAACATCCACCCGCGCGGCGCCACCGAGCCGTTGAAGCGGCGAGCTTCCCCGACGATCGGGTTGGCCAGCACGTCGGCGGGAATGGGGTCGGGCGTGACCGGGACCAACTGCAGCTTCGCGTTCGATTTGTGCGCGACCGCGGCCGGCGCATCGAGGCCGGGGATCGCCCGCATGACGGAATGGCCTCCGCCGCCGCAGCCGGCGAGCAGCGCGGCGCCGCTGCCGAGGAGAAAAGGAGCGCGCTTCATCCGTGTGTCTCGTCCTCTCGCGATCAGTTTCGGCTCGGAAAGATGCCCGCCACGGCGATGCAGTAGTTGAGCACCAGGAACGGTTGCCGGTTCTCGTGCGCGCCGCCGCTGCCGTAGGACGTCACCATCGAGGGCGACATCGAGACCATGTTGCTGCTGCCGGCGGAGTACATCGGCAGCGTGGTCGTGTAGGCCGGGTAGGCGCCGTTCATGTTGACCGAGTTCGCGTCGCCCAACTGCCCGTCGGCGCTCGCGAAATGAAGGTGGGCCGGCAGCTCGCTCTGCGTGAGCAGGTGGCTTTCTTCGCCGCCTTTCCCGCCCAGGACGTAGCCGCTGCTCACGTGCATGGCCACGCGGCCTTGCAGGTTGGGCAGGCCGAACGTGGTCGTGCCGTTGCCGCCGTACGTGGTGCCGATCAGCGAGAACATGGCCGGGTACGTGTTGATCGGCAGCGTCTGGCCATTGCACATCTGCCAATTCTTGGGGGCGAAGCTGAACGAGAAGATGCGGATCTCGGTGAGGAACGGGGTGGACATGCGCTCTCTCCTCTAGCTGCGCGGCGGGTAGACGCCCTGCAGGCAGATGCAGTAGTTCAGCGTCAGGTAGGGCATGAGGTTGTTGTGCGCGCTGCTCGAGCCCGTAACGCCGATCATCGACGGGTTCATCGTCACCGTCTGCGGTGTTCCTGAGGTCGAGTAGATCAGGGTCGGCGTCGCGTTGGCGGGTATCGTGCCGCTCGGCGAGGCGTACAGCGCGTTCGCGGGCGTGAGGTCGCCTTGCACCGTGTGCGTGTGCGAGGGAATCTCCGAGATGAGGAGCTGCAGCGAGGCCTCGCCGCCGGTGGCGCCGATCGGGAACGTGCCGAGCGGCGAGCTGGAGTAGCTCGTCGTGTGCATCGGCACCGCGCCCTGGAGATTCGGCAGGCCGAACGTCGACGAACCGTTGCCGCCATAGTTGGTGCCGAGCAGCGAGAAGAGCGCCGTGTTCGAGGAGATCGAGAGGAGCTGTCCGTTGCAGAACGCCCAGCTCACGGGCGCGAAGTTGAACGGGAAAACGCGGATTTCGGCGACGTATGGGCTCGACATCAGGTCGCGCTCGGGTAGACGCCGTAGATGGCGATGATGAACGTGATCGCCAGGTACGGTTGCATGTTGTCGTGCGGCTGGCTACCGCCTTGCATCGCCAGCATGGCGGAGTTGAAGGAGCGGTACGTCGTCGGATGCGGATTGTGCGCTCCGCCCGGCGTGCTATAGAGCGTTTTCGGCGCGACGTCGGCGTAGTAGGCGCCCGACGGGTTGCCGGTCGTGGCGGCGTTTCCGTCGGCGATCACCGCGTGCGTGTGCGAGGGGATCGTCGCCGAGGTCAGTTGGACGGTGGTGACGCCGCCGGTTTGCGCGAGGGTGTACGTGCTCGCGCTGCCGGTCCCCATGTGCAGCGGCACGCGAGCGGCGAGGTTCGGCAGCGCGAACGTGTTCACGCCGTCGCCGCCGTACGTCGTCCCGATCAGGTCGAAGAGCGTGTCGTAGTCGGCGACCGCGAGCAATTGACCGTCGCACGTCATCCAACCGGCGGGTGCGAAGTTGCCGGCGAACAACCGAATTTCGCCGAGGTAGGGTTGTCCCATCGTCCTCTCTCCGTTACGGCTTGAAGGCGACGCCGTGCGGCGTCGAGCTCAAGTGGGTGAAGCTGGTCTGCTCCGGCGCGGCCGCGAACGGCGTGCTCGTGTCGTCGTAGCAGTAGCGGTCGTCATCACCCGGGGGGACCGCACTGGCCGTAATGTCGTAAATGTACAGGCCGGTATAGGAATTCACGCTGTCGTACACTTCGAGCAGGAGCTTCGTGTTCGAGAGCCACGTCATTTGCTCGACCAGCACCGTCGCATTGGCGCCGCCGTCGACGTAGGTGTCGCAGTTGCTCGCCGCGTCGGTGACGCCGTTGAACGGAATCGGGCCGAGCACGGCGTTGCGCGCAGTGGTGTTGTCGTAGACCTGGACGAGGCTGTTTCCGGTCCACGCGGACCCGTACGCGACGGCGACGTAGCCGTTGGGGGCGGTCGCGACGAACGTCGCCTGATCGGAGAACGTGTCCGCGCCGATGACGTGCGTCTGCGTCGCCGACGGCGCGTTGCCGCTGCCGCCGATGGTGTAGAACGCGACGCTGGGGTGATACGCGGAGTGGTTCGCGATCACCAGCTGGCTGTTGGTGGAGTCCCACGCCAGCGCGTACGGCACGTCGACGGCCCAGGCCGTCGGCGTCGTCGTCTGCGAGATGCTGGTCTGGGTACCGTTGGGGCTGAGGATGACGATCTTCGACGTCCCGGCAGGGTTGCCGGACGCCGACGCGTCGGTCTCGGCGCCGTCGGTGAGCGCGGCCGCGTAGGTGCCGTGGCTCAAGGCGCTCAGCGGGATGTCGACGGCCCAGTTGTCGCCGATGCTCCCGTTGATCGGTGAGATCTGGCGAGCCGACGAGGCCAGCGTGTAGTCGCCGGTGAGCAGATACTCCGAGAGCAGGTACGTCGAGGTCGGCGAGAGGTCGGAGAGCGCGACGCTGCCGTCGCCGCTGTCGTAAGCGACGTTCTGCGGCGCGGTGACGTCGACCGAGGTCGTGGTGCTCGTGTTCGCGCCGGTCGTGATCGCGCCGGCCGGTACGCAGGCGAGGTTGCCCGCATTGTGGCTGCTGTTGTCGGCGTTGGCGATCAGCAGGTCGCCGCTGCTGTCCCAGGCGAGGCCGGTGGGGTTGTCGACGTCGGGTTTGTTCTCGTTCGTCGAGTTGGTGACCGCGAGGGTCGGCGTCGAGTAGGCCGTCAGCGAATCGGGGCCGCCGCTCCCGCCCAGCGAGACGTTGTAGAAGTTGACCGTCCCGCTGGTCGCGCTCGTCTGCTCGACGGCGGCCAGGAAGTTGTGGGCCGGGGGTGCCACACCCGTCGCGAACGTGAACGACTTGGTCAGCGCGAACGAGAGGCCGTCGCTGCCCGGTGGGACGAGCTTGACGTTGACGGTCGCGCCGGTTTCGCTGGAGCTCGTCGGCGTGAGGGTGAACGTTCCGGCGCTTTGGTTGATCGTGAACGTCACGTTGCCGCCGGTCCCGTTGATGGTGCCCGAGGCCGACTGATAGGTCGAGGTGTTGTCCTCGATTTCGACCGTCGGCAAGCCGGGTGCGACGATCGTCTTGCCGTCGGCGTCGGTCGAGGCGGTCGTGAACGTGACCGGCGTCGTGCCGGTGTCGCCGAACGCGGTGCCGACCGTCCCGACGCTGCACGCGCCGCTGCCGGTGACGGTGAACGCCGACGCATTGGCGTCGAGCGAGAGCGAGAACTGATTGGCGACGCCTTCCTCGACCCACTCGGTCGGCGTTTGCTCGGAGAGGACGTTCCCGGTGCCACCGTTGGCGTCCCAGCTCTTGATCGCGATCGTGGCGTCACCGATCGGGACGTAGGCGTTCACCGTGCACTTGTAGTTGCCGGCGTTGCTCGGGTCCGTACCGCACTGGCCGGCGGTGTTCGGGTTGCCGGTCAGGTTCGCGAAGTTGAAGGTCTGGTCGGCGAGCAGATATGCAGGCTCGGTCGACGTGATGTCCGTTCCGGTGCCGTGGATCTTGACGTCGGTCGTCTGGATCGAGACCGACTTGGTCGCGCTCGACATGTAGCGCGGCGAGCGGCGGTTGCTCGCGCTGGTCCCCGGCTTCGGGTAGCTGAACTGGAAGACGACCGTGGCCGATTGCGGCGAGTCGGGGGTACCCGGGCTGCTCCCGTGCGTCGCCGGAACCGTCGCGCCGCGCCCGCCGCAAGAAGACAAGCAAATGCCGAGTACGCCCGCCGCTATGATACGGCGCACCATGTCAACCCGCGATTGGCGCACGAAAACCCCCTAGGAGACAAGAGGAACGCACGCCCACCCGAAAAGGCGCGCCCGGACCGCATTCTGTACGCGGAATACAGGAGAGGGCCTGCGTCGGGCCGCCGATCTGTGGAAGCGCGCGGGTCCACGTCGAAGAGAGACTAGTGATGGAAAGCCTCCCGATCGACGAGCGCGGCCTGGACGTGCTCGATTTCGGTCGTATTCGCGAGCTATATGCCGGCCAAACGCACGGCGTGCGGGCCCAGGCGCGAGCGCTAGCGTGCATTCCGACCACCGATCGAGCGATCGTTCAGACATTGTTGGGTGAAACGACCGAGATGCGGGAGCTCGCACAAAGCGGCTACGGGCTCGAGCGCATCGACGACGTCGACGAGGCGATCGCGACCGCGGCGCGCGGCGTCGCGTTGCCGGCTCGCGAGCTGCGCGCCGTCGCCGACGCGCAGGCCGCGGCGAGCGCGGCGGTGCGCGGGCTGCGCGAGGCGGAGCTGGAGCTGCCGCTGCTGCGCGCGCGCAGCACGACGTTCCGGGCGCTCCCGCAACTCGTCAACCGCATCCACGATGCGATCGACGAGCGCGGAACCGTCCTCGACCGCGCCTCACCGGCGCTGGGTCGCATTCGCCGCGGCATCGCGCAGGCGCAAGACGACGCGCGCGATCGCGCCGCGGCGCTGGTGCGCTCGGCGCGCTACGCGGCGGCGATCCAGGACGCGATCGTCACCATCCGCGACGGCCGCTACGTCATTCCCGTCAAAGCCGAGTTCCAAGGCCAGATCCCCGGTATCGTGCACGACTCGAGCGCCAGCGGCCAGACGCTGTTCGTCGAACCGCTGGAGACCCTCGAGGCCAACAACCGCATGCGCGCGCTGCAGGCGCAAGAGCAGGCCGAGATCGCCCGCATCTTGGCGGAGCTCTCGTCACTGGTCGCACGCGAGGCCGAGCAGGCCGCGATCAACGTCGACGTCTACGTCGAGCTCGATCTGGCCGCGGCGCGCGCGCGCGTCGCCGACCGCATGAACGCCGTCGCACCCGTGCTGGCCGGCGACGCGGTCGTCGAGCTGGTCGACGGGCGACACCCGCTGCTCGGGGAGCGGGCGGTGCCGCAATCGATCCGGCTCGACGAGGAGATCCGGATGCTGATCGTCTCGGGGCCGAACATGGGCGGCAAGACGGTCACCCTCAAGCTGGTCGGGCTGGCCGTGCTGATGACGGCGTGCGGCCTGCACGTGCCGGCCGTCGCGGCGCGGATCGGCGTCTTCGCGCGCATCTGCACCGACATCGGCGACGAGCAGTCGATCGTGCAAAACGCCTCGACCTTCTCCGCGCACGTCCGGCGCTTGGCCGAGATCGTGGCCGGCGCGGACGCGCGCACCTTGGTCCTGATCGACGAGATCGGGAGCGGCACCGAACCGAACGCGGGCGCCGCGCTCGCCGTCGCGGTGCTCGAGCATCTGCTGGCCAGCGGTGCGCGCGTGCTGGCGACCACGCACGCGACCGAGCTCAAGCTGTTCGGCGCCGATCATGCGCACGTCGCCAACGCCAGCGTGCGGTTCGACCCCGAGACCTACGAGCCGACCTATCAGCTCGACGTCGGGTCGCCCGGTCAGTCGCTGGCGTTCGCGCTGGCACGCCGGATGGGCTTGGCACCGGCCGTGGTGGCGCGCGGGGAAGAGCTGCTCGGCGAACAGGAACGCCACTACGACCGCGCGCTGGCCGAGGCGGCGGAAGAGCGCACCCGCGCCACCCGCACGCGCGAGGAGCTCGAACGCGAACGCGCGCACGTGCGGACGCTGGAAGAGAACGCGCGCCGGCGCGCGGAGGCGCTCGAGCGCGAGCGACGCG
This sequence comes from Candidatus Sulfotelmatobacter sp., assembly GCA_035504415.1. Classification (NCBI taxonomy): domain Bacteria; kingdom Pseudomonadati; phylum Acidobacteriota; class Terriglobia; order Terriglobales; family Candidatus Korobacteraceae; genus Candidatus Sulfotelmatobacter; species Candidatus Sulfotelmatobacter sp. The sequence goes on from DATJRY010000003.1 coordinate 140,549, forward strand.
AGCTGGCGGCGCAAGCCGACGCGAAGCTGGCGGCCGCGTTACGAACGTTCACCGCCGAGCTGGAACGGCGCGCCGCCGCCGGCGGCGAGCGAGGCGTTCGCGCGCCGCGCGTGACCAGCGGGCAGGCCGACCTGTTGGCGCGCACGCTCGACCAGATGCACCGCGAGCTCGGCCTCGAGGCGCAGCCGAGCGCGCCACGGGCCGGCGAGAGGGCCGTGCCGGTCGGGGTCGGCGACCGGGTCCACGTCGTCTCCTGGGACCAGGACGGGACCGTCCTCGAGGACCTGGGCGAGAGCGCTTTGGTGCAGATCGGCGCGATGCGCATGACCGTCCCCAAGCGCGACCTGCGCCCGCGCGGTGGCCCGGCGCCGGCCCGGGAACGCCGCGCCGAAGGCGGCGCCGCGACGCTGGCCGCCGCCACCGGCGCGCAGACCGAGCTGGACGTGCGCGGCAAACGATTCGTCGAGGCCGAGCCGCTGGTCGATCGTTGGATCGACGATGCCATCATGGTCGGGCACTCCCCGCTGCGGCTGATCCACGGCAAGGGGACCGGTCTGCTCGGGAAAGGCCTGCAGGAGTACCTGCGCGCCCATCCCTTCGTTCAAAACGTCCGCTACGGAAACGCCGACGAGGGAGGCGGGGGCGTGACGATCTTCGAATTGCGCGCGCCGTCCGCATGAACACGAAGACGCCGCGCGAGCGCGCGGAATGGCTGACCGACGGGTGCGATCACGTCGAGACGCTCGACGAGCTCACCGCGCGCATCGCGCGCGGAAAGCCGCTGCGCGTCTACCTCGGCCTCGACCCCACCTCGCCCGACTTGCACATCGGCCACGCCGTCGTGCTGCGGCTGTTGCAGCGCTTCGTCGAAGACGGTCACGACGTGATCTTGCTGATCGGCGACTTCACCGCGCGCATCGGCGATCCCAGCGGCCGCAACGCGCTGCGCCCGCCGCTGAGCGACGAGCAGATCGACGCCAACATGCGCACCTACGCGGCGCAGGCCGGCAAGGTGCTCGACATGAGCAAGGTGACGCTGCGCTACAACAGCGAGTGGCTCTCGAAGCTGACCTTCACCGAGATCCACAAGCTGCTCTCGTTGACGACCGTCGCGCAGATGCTCGAGCGCAACGACTTCAAGCTGCGCTATGAGAGCGGCGTCCCGATCGCGCTGCACGAGTTCGTCTACCCGGTCGCGGTCGCGTACGATTCGGTCGCGATGAACGTCGACGTGGAGCTGGGCGGTTCCGATCAGCTCTTCAACTTGCTGATCAGCCGGCCGTACCAGGTCCACGCCGGACAGGACCCCGAAATCTGCATCACGGTCCCGCTGCTCGAGGGAATCGACGGCGAGAAGAAGATGTCGAAGTCGCTGGGCAACCACATCGGCTTGACCGATCCGCCCAACGAGATGTTCGGCAAGACGATGCGCATCCCGGACCAGCTCTTGCCGCGCTACGCGCGGCTCGCCGCGTGGTGGCCGGGCGAGCGGGTCGAGGCGCTGCGGGTGGGCTTGGCGGCCGGGACGGCCGTGCCCATGGACGAGAAAAAGCATATCGCCGAAGACCTCGTGGCGCTGTATCATGGACCCGACGCCGCCCGAGCGGCGCGCGAGTGGTTCGAGCGGACGATCCAGCGCGGGGAGATTCCGGCCGAGATGCCCGAGCTGCGGCGCGACGGCCGGGAAAAGGTCACCGACCTGCTCCTCGCGGCGGCCTTCGCCGATTCCAAGCGCGCGGCGCAACGGCTGATCGCCGAAGGCGGGGTCCGGATCGACGGGACGGTCGTCACCGACCCGGCCGCCCGCTGGACGGCTCGGGCACCGGCGGTCCTGCAGGTCGGCTCCCGCAAGTTCGTCCGCGTTCTCCCCTAGTGGCTCCGGCTGCGCCGAGGCCGTCGCGTTCGGGCTTCGCCCGAACCGCAATCCAAAAGAGGTACGACCACATGGCGACTCACCACACCGCAGGTCCCGCTCCGGCGATCACCTATACCCCGTCCGAGACGGTGGCCGGCCCGACGTTCACCTGCCCGCGGTGCGATCGCGTCTATCCGTATCCGGTCGACCACGGCGCGCCGGTCCGGTGCGAGTGCGGCTGGTGGTACACGAACCTGGGTCACGGCCGCATCATCGAGGAGTTCCGCCCCCGCATCGGCGGCGCCCAGACCGCCGGCCCCGAAGCCGCCGCCGAGACGGCCGCCGAGTTCACGGCCGACCACGGCCGGGGCCTGGGCCACTAGCGCTCAGCCGAGGCGCTCCGCGAGCGCCTCGACGTCCTGGGCGCTGAGCACGTACCGCTCGCCGCAGAAATCGCAGGTCGCCTCGGTGGCGGCCTGCTCGCGCGCCAGCTTCGCCAGCTCGTCCTTGCCCAGCCCCAGCAGCGCCGTCTCGACCTTCGCCCGCGTGCACTGGCAGTCGTACGCGACCGACTGACCGCCGTAGACCTTGAGGTCGAGCGCGCCGGCGACCGCGTGCAGCAACGCGTCGGGATCGGCGCCGTCGACGATCTGCGTCGTCACCGGCGGCATCGCCGCGGCGGCGCGCTCGAGCGCGCCGATCGTCGCCTCGTCGGCGCCCGGCAGCACCTGCGCGATCACGCCGCCCGCGGCGCGGATACCGGCCGGATCGGCCAGCACGCCCAGCGCGACGACACTCGGTATTTGTTCGGAGTTCGCCAAGTAGGCGGCGACGTCGTCGCCGATCTCACCGCTGACGAGCGGCACGATGCCGCTGTACGGCTGGCCGATCTCGAACGACTTGGTCACCTGCAAGCTGCCGCCGCCGACGACGGCCGCCACGTCGAACTTCCCGCGCGCGTTGAGCGGCAGGTCGGCATGGGCGTTGCGCGCGTACGCGCGCGCCGCGATCGCGTCCGGGCCGGCGCGCCACGCGTCGGCCGTCAGCGAGCCGATCGGGCCGTCGCCGACGACCTGTAAGGTCAGCCGTTCGCGGCCCTGGAGCGACGCGCCGAGCAGCGCCGCCGCGGTGACCAGGCGGCCGACGGCCGCGCTGGCCGTGGGGGCCAAGTCGTGGCGGTGGCGCGTGTCGCGCACGAGCGCGGTGGTGACGCCCGACACGAGGGAAACCGTCCCGCGCGCGGCGGAAGCGGTGACGATACGATCCATTCTCTTACGATAACCGTTCGCGGCTTTTCGCCGTTGCGGCGCCCTTTTTTCTCGATTGCGGCCAAAGGGAGCCGGACGCGCGCACGCGTATCTCTTTTGCCGAGCGAGCGGTGCCGCCACGTTTGGTAACCGTTCGGTACGACGTTCTCATCGAGGTGCAAACTAACGTGACCAAAGCCGACATCGTCGACTCTCTGGCGAACGAGCACGAGCTCTCCAAGCGGCAGGCCGGCGAGATCGTCGATCTGATCCTGGACGAGATCACCGGTGCGCTCAAGCAGGGCGACAAGGTCCAGCTCATCCCCTTCGGCAGCTTCGTGGTGCGCGAGCGGAAGGCGCGCGTGGGGCGCAATCCGCAGACCGGCGACACGATCAAGATCGCCGCGCGCCGGGTGCCGGCGTTCTCGCCCGGCAAGGGCCTCAAGGATGCCGTCGGCGGCGCCAAGCGCGCCGCGAAGAAGGCCGGCGGCCGGAAGAAGTAAAACCCCGTATCTTCGCGCGCGGGTCGGCGCGAGGAGACCGGGCAGTGGCGCAGCTTGGTAGCGCATCAGTCTGGGGGACTGGGGGTCGCAGGTTCAAATCCTGTCTGCCCGACCAACACGACGAGGCCCCGCGGCACACCCGCGGGGCTTCGTCTCGTCCGGCACAGCACACGAAGGAGCGCCGTTCAAATCAAAGCGACCTTGTACGCCGATGGCGGCTCGCGCGGCAACCCGGGACCGGCGGCTTCGGGCGCGGTGCTCTACGACGAGCGCGGCGAGGTGCTCGAGGAGATCGGCGTCTTCCTGGGCGTGACGACCAACAACGTCGCCGAGTGGACGGCGCTGCTGGCCGGCCTCAAGGCGGCGCTTGCTCGCGGCGTCGACGACATCACCGTCCGCATGGACAGCGAGCTGGTCGTCAAGCAACTCTCGGGCGCCTACCGAGTAAAGCATCCCGGGCTGATCCCGCTGCATGCCGAGGCCAAGGCGCTGCTGCGCCGGTTCGCGCACGCCGAGGTCGGGCACGTGCGGCGCAAGGACAACGCGGCGGCCGACGCCGTCGTCAACCAGGTCCTCGACGCCCACCGCTGACACCCCCGCGCCCAGCCGCACGTTGTAGAGAAAGATGCGCCGTTTCCCCGTCACCTGGCTGATCCTGATCGTCGTCGTCGTGGGCGCCGTCGTCGGCTGGCGCATCTTCTTTCCGCTCGAGTCGGCACGCTACGCCTCGGTGCAGCAGGTGCGGCACGAACGGTCGATCTTTCACGTCAGCGAGACGATCGCGCACGCGAAGGGTCCGCTCGCGCGCGAGGTCTGGCGGCTCGACAACGTCGACGGGAGATCCAGCGCCAGCTACAGCGCGGAGAACCGCGCCGGGACGCGCGTGGCGAAGTTCACCACGCCGGTCACCGGCTACGACGTGACGTTCGCGTTCGAAGCGCTGGTGCGCGACGGCGTGTGGCAGTTGACGAACCGGCCCTATCGCGGCAACACCGACAACGTCTACACGGTCTCGGTCGAGCAGCGCATCGGCGACCGCGGCGGATCGCGCACGTTCAGCTTCACCGATCCGCACTACCTCGCGACGACCGCCGGACGCCAATACGAGATCCATCTCGACAAGAACAAGCCGGTGCCGGACCTCTTGACGCTGCAGTCGACGTCGACGGCCGATCCGCGCTATCAGAAGGTGGTCGACGACTTCGCCTCGTTCGGGCCGCCCGGCTTCCGCCAAACGGTCGCCACCGCGCGCAAGAAGCTGCTGGCCTCATAGCCGCCGCTCACGCGTAGCGGCGGCCGTTCAGCTCGACGTAGCCGCCGACGTGCGTTCCCCATGGGTCGTGATGGGTGAAATGGACGATCGGCGGTTGGCCGCGGTCGGGCACGAGCTCGCCTTGCACGACGACGTGGTCGCCCGGCGCGACCGGGACCCGCGGCGCGATCGTCACGTTGTCGATCACGCGAAAGCGCGTGCCGTCCGCGCCGCGGCAGTCGAACTGCTCGTGCTCCATGCGCGAATGCTTGCCGAAGAAGAAGCGGGGCGGCGTGAGCACCGTCCCGGCGTAGCGGACTTCCATCAGCACCTCCGCCGTCCTCATCACGCGCGCGGGTCCCGATGACGAGGAGGCACGCGCGCCGAGCGCGCCGTAGCCGAACCCGTGAGGCGGCGATGAGGACCCTGCGGACCGCGCGGCTGACCCTGGCCCCGGCCGAGGCGCAGAATGCGCGCGAGTTGTGGGAGGTGCTCAACGCGCCGGATCTGCGCAAGTTCCAGGACATTCCGCGCGTGCGCGCCGAGGAGTTCGAGCGCCAGGTCCGAGCGCGCCCGAAGGCGCTGCGCGCGAGCGCGAGCGGGCGCTTCGAATGGATCGTGCGCGCGGGCGAGCCGCCGGTCGCCGTCGGGTGGGTCTCGCTGCGGGTCAACGACCGCTCCCCGCGGGTCGGCGAGGTCGGCTACAGTCTGGTGCGCGAAGCGCGCGGATTCGGCTACGCCAGCGAGGCGTTGGGCGCGGTGGTCGACGAGGGCTTCAGCGCCGGCGAGTTGGACGAGATCCAGGCCTGCATCGTGCCGGACAACGTCGCCTCACGCGCCGTGCTCGACCGGACCGGCTTCCGCGAGGAACGGCTGCTGCGCGGCGGCGCCGTCATCCGCGGGCGCCACGTCGACGTGCTCTTGTTCACGCTGCCGCGCGGCCTCTGGGACCGTGCGCGCCGCGAAGCGTTCACGGTCTCCGAGGCCAACGGCGGCTGAGCTAACCCAGCCCGCAGAGGTCGATGGCGAGCCCGACCAACCCGTCGAGCGTCCCGTCGGCGACGTTCCCCTCGATCGCGGCGTCCCGGGCCAAGGCCACCACGATCGCGACCAGCGCGTACGCGGCGAAGCGGGCCGAGGACAGGGTCGCGATCCCGGAGTGCTGCAGCGCCTCGAGGTAGTGGGCCACGTCGTCGACGGCCGCGTCGACCGCCTTGGAGCGGGCTTTGGCGACGGTCTCGTCGGCGTTCGAGAAGACGTACCACGCGCGCACCAGGCCGCGGTGGCTCAGGGCGTCGGCGGCGACGTCGCGGATCCAGGCCGCCACGCGTTCGCGCTCCAGCCCGCGGTCGACCGGCGGGGCGGCGAAACGGGTCGTCACGTCGCCCAGCGTCGGACCGCGACGCAGGATCGCCTCGCGGACCGCGTGCGAGCGGTCGGCGAAGTAGCGGTAGAACGTGCCGTACGCGACCCCCGCCTCGCGGGCGATCGTGCCGGCCGAGAGCGACTCGGCGTCGCGGTCGGCCAGCAAGCGGGTCACCGCGTCCAACAAGCGATCCCGGGAGCTGGGTCGCGGCGGGCGCGCCGGCAGGCCGGCGTCGGCGGGGTCGACGCGGCCGAGGTACGTCCAGCGGCCGCGCACGCGCCGGGTCACCGGGTCACGGAAGCTCTCGACGCGGTATCGATACGCCCGCCCGCTGACGCGCTTGATCACCTCGTAGGCCATCGCAGGGCCTCCTTCCAACAATGCTGGCAATTCTCTTAGACACGCGGTACGCCGCCTTCTTGCATTGGCAGGGAGGGTTGCCCGAGATTTTACGAGAGCAGGCCCCTGCGGAAGGCTGTCACGGCGGCATGAGCCCGGTCTGAGGCGGACAGCTTCTCGAGGATGTCCCGGACATGGCCCTTGACCGTCCCCAGGCCGAGGTGCAGCCGTTCGGCGATCTCGGCGTTGCCCACGCCGTCGGCGATCAGCCGGAGCACGTCGAGCTCGCGCGGCGTCAGCGGCGAGCTGGTCGCCGGCACCGCCTGCGGGCTGAACCGTCGCAGGACGACGTGCGCGATGCGTGGGTCGAAGTACGCGCCGCCGGCGGCGACGGCGCGCGCCGCGTCGACGACGATGGCGGCGTCGGACGATTTGACGCAGTACGCGTCGGCGCCCGCGGCCAGCGCGGCCAAGACTTCATCGTCGAGCTCGTGCATCGTCACGACGACGACGCCGACCGGATGCGCGCCGGCTTTGACGTCGCGCGTGACGTCGAGTCCGTCCTTGCCGGGCAGGCCGATGTCGACGATCGCGACGTCGGGGAGCTCGCGCAGAATGGCCGCTTCACCGGCGATTCCGTCGCCGGCTTCGGCGACGACGTCGAAGCCGGCCGCTTCGAGCGCGGCGCGCAAACCGGCGCGCGTCAGCGCGTGGTCTTCGACCAGGACCACGCGCACCGCCGCGCTCACGCCTGCACCGGGAGCGCGATGGTGAAGATGCTTCCGTGCGGCGTGCGCGGTTGGTAGAAAGCGTTGCCGTTCGACTCTTCGGCGACGCGCCGCACGATGTAGAGTCCCAGCCCCGAGCCCGCGCCGCGCCGGTTCTGTCCGCCGGCGAAGCGTTCGAACAGCGTCGCGCGCGCGTCGGGTGCCACCCCCGGACCGTCGTCGGCGACGGCGATCTCGACCGTCTTCCCGCTCCCGTGCACGCCGACGTCGACGATGCCGCCGCCCGGCGTGTGCTCGAGCGCGTTGGCGATCAGGTTCGTGACCGCGCGGCGCAGGTCGCCGCGGTCGCCCGCCACCTGCACGCCGTCGCGCGCGTCGACGTGCAGCGCGACCGCGCGCGCGGCCGCGATCGGTGCCAGCTCGCCGGTCACCTCGCGCACGAGGCCGCCGACGTCGATGCGTTCGCGGCGCGGCGTACGCTCGCCCGACTCGAAGCGCGCCACCAGCAGCAGCGTCTCGGCCAAGCGCTGCAGCTCGTCGGTCGCGACCAGACTGCGGTCCAGGATCTCGCCGTATTGCGGCGGCATCGGCCCATAGAGTCCCTCCTTCGCTTGGCGGAACGTGAGGCCGAGCGCCGAGAGCGGCGTGCGCAGATCGTGCGAGAGCGCGTACACCAGATCGCGAATGACGCCGCTGCGTTCGGCCAACGCTTCGTTGCGCTCGGCGAGCTGCGCGAACAGACGCGCTTGGCCCAGCGCCGCGGTCGCGCTGCGCGCGTAGGCGCGCGCCAGCGTGCGCGCGTTCTCGTCGAACGCGTCGGCGGTCCACGCGTCGACTAGCAGCACGCCCAGCGCCGTGCCGCGGTCGGCCAGCGGGATCGCCATCGCCGCGCCCGCGCCGATGTCGTCGAGCACCAGTCCGCCGACCGGATCGCCGTGGGCGACGACCAGCACGTCGTCGAGGTCGAGCGCGCGCCGCGCCAGCGAGCTCAGACCCGGCCCGGCGCCCTCGGCGACGACGACGTCGTCGCCGTCCCGCTGCGCGAACAGCACCGGGCCGCGATCGGCCGGCAGCCAGCGCGCGTGCTCGGCGTCGAACAGCGCGGGCGCTTCACGCACGACCGCGCGCGCGACCAGGTCGTACGAGAGCGAGCTGCGCAGACGGTCGACCGCGGCGCCGAGCTGCCCTTCGCGTCGCGCCCGCGCCTCTTGCGCCGCCAGCCGTCCGAACGTTCGCGCGCGTTCTTGCAGCGTCGTGCCGAGCCAGCCGACCAGCACGATCGAGAGCGCCGCCAAGAAGCGGTCGCCGACGCCGATCGGATCGAAGTGACCGGCCTGCACGCCGTTGATCCAGGCGGCCACCACGTTCGCGATCAGCGCGACGACGACCAGCGAGGTCGTCAAGGCGCGGCTACCCGCGAACGCGGAGAGCACGATCGGGATGTTCAACAGGATCGCGACGACGAGCGTCTGCGGCGTCTTGGCGTCGAGCACGAACGCGACGGCCAGCATCGCGAACGAGAGGACCGGAATCCAGCGTGCGCGCACGCCGACGCGTTCGGGGGCGGACGTGGCCGCCCTGCGCCGAAGCAGGCGGAGTGGAACGCCCGAGCGCGCAGTCGCTGCTCGTCGAGCTGGGCCTGGGCCCCCGCCTGACGATCTACCTCGGCAGCGCTCCAGGGGCGGGCAAGACGCATCGCCTGCTCAGCGACGCGATCGGCCAGATGCGTGCCGGGCGGCGCGTCGCGATCGGTTGGGTCGAGACCAAGCACCGGCCGGACCTGGACGCGCTGGCCGCGCGCGTCCCGCGCATCCCGCCGCGCCGGTTCGGCACCTTCGAGGACTTCGATTTCGAAGCCGCCGTCGCGAGCGACGCCGAGACGATCGTGCTCGACGAGCTGGCGCACGCGAATCCGGAGGGCGCGACGCACGCCAAACGCTGGCAAGACGCACTGGCGCTGCGCGACGCGGGCAAGTCGGTGCTGGGCGCGTTCAACGTGCAGCACCTCGATTCGGTCGCGCCGGTCGCCGAACGAATCCTCGGCTACCCGATTCGCGAGATCGTGCCGCTCTCGTTCCTGCGCAGCGCCGATACCGTCATCGCGCTCGACGTCTCGCCGCAGATCCTCGAGTCGCGGCTGCGCAGCGGACAGATCGTGCGCGCCGAGGACATCGATCGCGCCAGCTTCGGCGCGTTCAAGCCGCAGAACCTCGAGATGCTGCGCGAGCTGCTGCTGCGCACCGTCGATCAGCTGACCGTGCCGGTCAGCGCGCCGGCGCAGTCGTCGGTCGAGTTCGCGGCCGTCGTGCCGGGGATCGACTACGAGTCGTACCTGCGCCGGATGGCCGGACTGGCCGACGCGCTCGACCTCGCGCTCGAAACGGCCGCCGTCGGGCCGGTCGACGCGGACGCCTACCTGGAGGCGCGACTCGCCGTCGAAGCCGGCCGCATCGACGCGCCGCCCGCGTTCGTCGAACGGGGTGACCTGCGCGAGATCCGGGCCGCGCTGATCACGGTTCCGGCGGGCGAGTTCGCGAGCAAGCTGCTCGCCAAGCCCAGCGATCGCGACGTCTACGTCGCCGATCCCACGCGCCCGCCGATCGTGCGCGGCCCCGACGGCGCGCGCCACCCGTACGGCCACGTCGTCGGCGACCGGCTCAAGCTCGGCTACGGCAAGCTGACGATCTTCCTGGGCTCGGTGGCCGGCAGCGGCAAGACCTATGCCATGCTCGACCGCGCGCACGCGCTGTTGGCGGAAGGCGTCGACGTCGTCGCGGCGCTGGTCGAGACGCACGGCCGCGTCGAGACGGCCGCCAAGCTGGAAGGGATTCCGCGCATGCCGCGGCTGCCCAACGGCGAGCTCGATCGCGAGACGCTGCTGGAGCGGCGTCCACAGGTGGCGCTCATCGACGAGCTGGCGCACACGAACGCCGCCGGCAGCCCCTACGCCAAGCGCTACGACGACGTCATCAACGTGCTGCGGGCCGGCATCTCGGTGATGACCACGCTCAACGTGCAGCACCTCGAGGGGCTCGGCGACGCGGTCGAGCGGATCACCGGGACGCGCGTGCGCGAGACGGTCCCGGACGCCATCCTCGAAGTGGCCGACGAGCTGATCGTCGTCGACGTCGCGCCGGACGTCATCCGCCAGCGGTTGCGCGAGGGCAAGATCTATCCCGCCGAGCGGGTCGACACCGCCTTGGCGAACTTCTTCAAGACCGATCATCTGGCGGCGCTGCGCGAGCTGACCGTGCGCGAGGTGCTGCACGCGCGCTCGACGCGGCGCCACGTACGGCCATTCTCGCGGATCGTGCTGGGCGTCGCGCCGCGCGCGCGCGACGTCGCGCTGATCGAGCGGATGGGCCGGCTCTCGCGCCGGCTCGACGTCGACCTCCGCGTGATCACCGTGCTGCGGCCCGGGGAGGACGAACCGCAGGCCGTGCTCGACGCTTTGTTACACGCGACGCGCGCCGCCCGGGGGAGCTTTCTGGCCGATCGCGCCGTCGACGCGGCGGCGCGCTTGGTCGAGATCGCCGGCGCGACCGACGCGTTGGCGGTCGAGGCGCCGCGTCACGCGCGGCGCCTCTTCGATCGGCGCAGCTCGTTCGTCCAGCGCCTCTTGCGCGCCGGCGCGAAGGAGCTCTTCGCGCTGATCCCGCGTGACGCCGTCACCGCGGCGACGCCGCGCGACGGCGACTGACGGTCAGAACTCGTAGCTGAAGCCGGCGCCGACGTAGTGCCGGCTGACCGACGGCAGACCCGGTGCGACGACGATCGCGTCGGCATGGCCCCAGTTGAGGTCGAGCTGCGCGTTGCCGACGTCCTTGCTGACGCCGGCGTCGAGCCAGGTGTGCGTCGGCGTCCCCGGCCCCTCGCCGTGCGACTGCGCGTACACCTCACCGAACAGGTTCCACGAGGCGGGCATCGCCGCGCTCAGGACCAGCGAGGGAATCGTCGAGGCGTAGTGCTGCGGCCCGGCCGGCGCGGGTGCCGCCAGCTCCGACTGCTGCACGCCGCCGGCCAGGCCGAACACCTTGCCGATCTGCCAGGCGAACTGCGCGTTGTAGTTCTGCGTCATCGCGGTCGCGCTGCCCAGCTCGAACGGGTTGGTCAGCGGGTTCGTCCCGGTCACGACCGTCGTCGAAGCGCTCACGCCGAACGCGACGTTCTGATACGACGCGATCTGCCATTTGGCACCGACGCCCGCGTCGCCGGTCGCCGAGGTGCCGTCAGCGCGGTACGCGGTGGGCGGGAGGAGCTGCAGCTCGACGTCTTTGATCGGCGTGCCGAAGCGCAGCGCGGCGTTGGGGACGCTTTGATCGGTGTAGGCCCCGGCCCCGCCGACGACCGTTTGGCTCTGGAAGCCGGTCTCGATCTCGACGTGTCCCTTGGGGACGACGCACACCGAGTTCGTCTGCGTCGGGCGGCTCACGAGTGCGCTCAGGCCGCCGCTGGTGCAGTAGTCGCTCGGTGGGGCCGGCGTCGCCGAGGGGACGGGGCTCGGGGCATTCGGCGGGATCGTTTGGGCAGCGACGATCGGTGGCAGCGCCGCGAGCAGCGCTGCCGTCAGGATCGGGGAGAGGCGGTTCACTGTGCGGGAGATGCTCCTTGCGCGTCCAGCGCGCGATTGAGATCGAAGACGTTGACGCGCGGTTCGCCCAGAATGCCGAGCTGGCGCGGCGTGACGTGCTGCGCGACGAGCGCGCGCACGGAGGCCGCCGACATCCCGCGCGCCTTGGCCACGCGCGGTACTTGGTAGTAGGCGGCTTCGGGCGAGATGTCGGGATCGATGCCGCTGGCGCTGCTGGTGACCAGATCCGGCGGAATCGGTCCGGTCGCGTCCGGGTTCGCCTTGCGCAACGCGGCGATGGTGGACTTGGTGGCGTCGATCAGCTTCTTCGAGGTCGGGCCGTAGTTCGTTCCGCCGGTCTGCGTCGGGTCGTATCCTTTGCCGGCCGCGGACGGCCGCGGCTGGAAGTAGCCGGGCTTTGTGAAGTTCTGCCCGACCAGCTCGGAACCGATCACGGCGCCGCCGGGACCCGTCACGAGCGAGCCGTTCGCCTGATGGGGGAACAGGACGCTCGCGATGCCCCAGATGACCACCGGGTAGATCAGGCCGAACGCGACGATCGTGACGACGGTGTAGAGCACCGAGGTGACGAGATGGCGCAGGGTGCTCTCGCGCGCCGACGGCGTGGGTGTGGTCGTGGTGGTCATGAGTGGGCTCCGGTCAAGTGCAACGCGACGAGGATCAGGTCGATGAGCTTGATCCCGACGAACGGGACGACGATCCCGCCCAAGCCGTAGATCAAGACGTTCTCGCGCAGCACCGCGTTGGCGCCGCGCGGGCGGTAGCGCACGCCGCGCAAGGCGAGCGGGATCAGCGCGATGATGATCACCGCGTTGAAGATGACCGCCGAGAGGATCGCGCTCTGCGGCGTCGCGAGCCGCATCACGTTGAGCGCGTCCATCTCCGGGTAGGCGACCGAGAACATCGCCGGCAGGATGGCGAAGTACTTGGCGACGTCGTTGGCGATCGAGAACGTCGTCAGCGCGCCGCGCGTCATCAGCAGCTGCTTGCCGACCTCGACGACCTCGATCAGCTTGGTCGGATCGGAATCGAGGTCGACCATGTTGCCGGCCTCTTTAGCCGCCTGCGTGCCGCTGTTCATCGCCAGCCCGACGTCCGCTTGCGCCAGCGCCGGCGCGTCGTTGGTGCCGTCGCCGGTCATCGCGACGAGCCGGCCCGCGGCCTGCTCGCGCTTGATCAGCGCCATCTTGGTCTCGGGCGTGGCCTCGGCGAGGAAGTCCTCGACGCCGGCCTCGCGCGCGATCGCGCTGGCGGTCAGCGGGTTGTCGCCGGTGATCATGACGGTGCGGATGCCCATCGCGCGCAGCCGGTCGAAGCGCTCGCGCATGTTCGGCTTGAGCACGTCGCGCAGATAGATGGCGCCGAGCACGCGGTTCTCGTCGGCCAGCAGCAGCGGCGTGCCGCCCGCGCGCGCGATCCGTTCGACGTCGCCGGCCAGCGGCTGCGCCGCCGTCCCGCCCGACGTCTCACCGACCCAGGCGCGTACCGCGTCGGGCGCGCCCTTGCGCAGCCGGCGGCCGCCGGTGTAGTCGACGCCGCTCATGCGCGTGTAGGCGCTGAACGGAACGATCGTCGCGTCGGCGGGCAGCTTTCCGTCACCGGCCTCGACGTGCGGCGCCGCGAGCGTCACGATCGAGCGCCCTTCGGGCGTCTCGTCGGCCAGCGAAGCGAAGTACGCCGCGCGGTACGCCGATCCGAGGTCGACGCCGGGCGCCGGGATGATCTCGGTCGCCTGACGGTTGCCCAGCGTGATTGTGCCGGTTTTGTCGAGCAGCAGCGTGTCGACGTCGCCGGCGGCTTCGACGGCCCGGCCGCTGGTCGCCAGCACGTTGCGCTGCAGCACGCGGTCCATCCCCGCGATGCCGATCGCCGAGAGCAGACCGCCGATGGTGGTCGGAATCAGGCAGACCAGCAGCGCGATCAGGACGACGACGCTCGGGACGGTCCCCGCGTAGAGCGAGAACGGCGCCAGCGTGGCGACCGCGATCAAGAAGATGATCGTCAGGCCCGAGAGCAGGATCGAGAGCGCGATCTCGTTGGGCGTCTTCTGGCGCTGCGCGCCCTCGACCAGCGCGATCATGCGGTCGAGGAACGACTCGCCCGGGTTCGCGCTGACCTGGAAGACGATGCGGTCGGAGAGCACGCGCGTGCCGCCGGTGACCGAGCTGCGGTCGCCGCCCGCTTCGCGGATGACCGGCGCGGACTCGCCGGTGATCGCCGACTCGTCGACGGTCGCCGCGCCTTGCACGATCTCGCCGTCGGTGGCGATGACGTCGCCGGCCTCGGCGACGACACGGTCGCCGCGGCGCAGGGTGGAGGAGACGACGCGCTCTTCGCGGCCGTCGACCAGCCGCCGTGCATAGGTGTCGGACTTGGTGCGCCGCAGGAACTCGGCTTGCGCCTTGCCGCGCCCTTCGGCGACCGCTTCGGCGAAGTTCGCGAACAGCACGGTGAACCACAGCCACAGCGAGATGACGATGTCGAAGCCGGCCGTTCCCGCGCGCGCGTCGCGCAGCGCGTAGAACAGCGTGACCAAGGCGCCCACCTCGACGATGAACATCACCGGATTGCGGACCTGCGTGCGCGGGTCGAGCTTCACGAACGAGTCGCGGATCGCCGGCAGGATGATCTGCCGGTCGAACAGCGAGCGCTGGCGAGGAGTGACGGATACCATCAGAAGAGCTTCCCTTTGAGGGTCAACAGGTGTTCGACGATCGGTCCCAGCGCGTCGGCCGGGAAGAACGTCAGCGCGCCGACGATCAGGATCGTGCCGATCAGCAGCACGACGAAGATCGGCGAGGTGGTGGTGAACGTGCCGGCGGTCGGGGGGATCGATTTCTTCGCGGCCAGCGCGCCGCCCAAGGCGAGCACCGGCACGATCTCGGCCAACCGGCCGAAGAGCATCGAGATGCCCATCGAGACGTCCCAGTACGTGTTGCCGCCCAGGCCCGCGAACGCGCTGCCGTTGTTGTTGACGCCCGACGTATAGGCGTAGAGGAGCTCGCTGAAGCCGTGCGGCCCGCTGTTGTTCAGCGTCGCCAGACCCGCCGGCAGCACCGCCGCGATCGAGGCGGGAATCAGCGAGAAGGCCGGCACGACCAGCACGGCGAGGATCGCCAGCTGCACTTCGCGCCGTTCGATCTTCTTGCCGATGAGCTCCGGCGTGCGCCCGACCATCAGGCCGGCGATGAAGACCGTCAGGACCACGAATTCGAGCATGCCGTACAAGCCGCTGCCGACGCCGCCGAAGACGACTTCGCCGAGCTGCATGTTGACCAGCGGCACCAGGCCGCCGAGCGCGGTGAACGAGTCGTGCATCGCGTTGACCGCGCCGCACGACGTCGCCGTCGTGACGGTTGCCCACAGCGCCGACGCGGCGATGCCGAAGCGCGTTTCCTTGCCTTCGTAGTTGCCGCCGGCGATCCCGAGCTGGTGGAAGATCGGGTTGCCGGCCGCCTCGGCGGCATAGCAGACGACGCTGCCGACCACCAGCAGGATGCCCATCGCGGCGAAGATCGCCCAGCCTTGGCGCTGGTTCTTCACGTAGCGTCCGTAGGTGTAGGTGAGCGCGCCGCCGATGACCAGGATCAAGAACAGCTCGAACAGATCGCTGAAGCCGGTCGGGTTCTCCCATGGCGAGGCGGAGTTCGCGTTGACGAAGCCGCCGCCGTTGGTGCCCAGCTCCTTGATCGACTCCATCGAGGCCATCGGGCCCTGGGGAATCGACTGCGCGGCGCCTTCGAGCGTCTTCACGGCCGTGTAGTCGTGGAAGTTCTGCGGCACGCCTTGCCACGCCAGCACGAGCGCGCCGACGAACGCGATCGGCAGCAGCACGTAGAGGATCGATCGGGTGAGGTCGACCCAGAAGTTGCCCAGCGCGTTGGCGTTGACGCGCGAGACGCCGCGGATCAGTGCGATCGCGACCGCGATGCCCGCGCCCGCCGACACGAACATGTGCCATGCCAGTCCCGCCATCTGGCTCAGATAGCTCATCGTCGACTCGCCGGAATAGAACTGCCAGTTGGTGTTCGTCATGAACGAGACGGCGGTGCTCCAGGCCAAATCGGGAGCCAGGTTGCCGAAGTGCTGCGGGTTGAGCGGCAAGAACGCCTGCGTGCGCAGCAGCGCGTACAGGTAGGCGAGGCCGACCAAGCTGAACGCGAGCAGCGAGAAGGCGTACCCCTTCCAGCCCATCTCACGGGTCGGATCGATCCGGCACAGGCGGTAGAAGCCGCGTTCGATCGGGCCCATCACCGGCGAGAGCCACGTGCGGCCGCCTTCGAAGACGGTGAACATGTACGCGCCCAGCGGCCGCACGCACAGCCACACGAGCACGAAGAGAAGAATGGCTTGCAGCCATCCGATGAGGGTCATGTCGGCGATCCGTTCAGAAGCGTTCCGGACGCAGCATCGCGTACGCGAGATAGACGAGCCCGGCGACGGACAACAGCAGTCCGAGCCCCAAATCGAGCGTCATAGGCGTCCGCAGCCGATCACATAGCGGTCGAGCAGCCAGAAGCACACCGCGCTGAGCACGATAAGCCCGGCCTCGAGGACCAGAGGGTTCATGGCACGATCCTAGTCCCGCCCCGCTCGCGGCGGAAGCCGCCGATCGGATGATCCGAACGGCCGGGGTCGGCGCGGGACCCGGCGCGAAGCCCGCCCGTCATGGCCGGTCAACCCTCGGAGCGAGCCCTCGCCGCGAAGCTACAGGAGGTCGAAGCGCAGCTCCGCGCCGGGCGCGGAACCGTGGCGACGCGGGTGCAGCGGGCGCAGCTGCTCGACCGGCTCGGCCGCAGCGACGAGGCCGCCAACGCGTACGCGGACGTGCTGGCGCGCGAGCCCGACCACTTCGGCGCACTGAACGATCTGGCGCTGCTGCTCTACCGGACCGGCCGCCGCGGCGACGCGCTGATGCTGTTCGCCGACGCCGTGCAGCGTCACCCCGGCAACGCGGTCGCGCACGCCAACTTCGGCTTCGTGCTGCTCAAGGGCGGCGATCTCGAGCGCGCGCGCGCCTCGTACGAGTCCGCCGTGCGGCTCGACCCTGGCAACGTCGAGGCGCAGCGCGGCTTGGCGACCGTGCGCGCGCAGCTCGGCGAGGTGGTCGCCGCGGCCGGCGCGGGCACCTCGCTCGTCACCGTCCCGTTCACCGGCAACGGCACGCCGGTCAGCGTGCTGCTGCTGGTCACCCTGGGTGCCGGCAACGTCGCCGCCGAACGGTTTCTCGACCCGCGCGTGTTCGCGACGACCAAACTGACCGTCGAGCTGCACGAGGGGGCGCTGCCCGCGCACGAGGTCGTCTTCAACGCGATCGGCGACGCCGACAGCGCCGGCCCGGCGCTGGCACGGGCGAGCGCACTCCTCGACGGTGACCGCGCGCCGCTGATCAACCCGCCGGCCGACGTCGCGCTGACGACGCGGGCCGGCAACGCCGACCGGCTGAGCGGCCTGCCCGGCGTGCGCACGGCGCGCACGGCGCTGGTCCCGCGCGCCGAGCTGACGGGTCCCGACGGCGCGGCGGCGCTCGAGCGGCGCGGTTTCGTGTTTCCGCTGCTGCTGCGCAGCCCCGGCTTTCACACCGGGCAGCACTTCGAGTACGTCGCGGCTGGGCGCGAGCTGGCGGTCGCGGCCGGCGCGCTGCCGGGCGAGGTGCTGCTGGCGATCGAGTACGTCGACACGCGCGAGCCCGGCGGGAGCTACGCGAAGTACCGCGCCATGCTCGTCGACGGGCACCTCTTCCCGCTGCACCTGGCGATCGGGCGGCAGTGGAAGGTCCACTACTTCAGCGCCGAGATGGCCGAGCGGCCCGACTATCGCGAGCGCGAGCAGCGCTACCTCGACGACATGGCCGGGACGCTCGGTCCGGCGGCGACCAACGCGCTGGCGAGCGTCGGAGCCGCGCTGGCACTGGACTACGCCGGGATCGACTTCGGCTTCACGCCGAGCGGCGAGCTGGTCGTGTTCGAAGCCAACGCGACGATGGTCGTCGTGCCGCCGGCCGCCGACGAGCGCTGGGAATATCGCCGCGCCGCGATCGCGCGCGTCGGCGACGCGGTGCGCGGCATGCTGATCGGCCGCGCGGCGCTGCCGCGCTAACGAACGCGGCGGTAGAACTGGTCGGCGGGATCGACCTGTTCGTAGGCGCGTTGGTGCGGCGTGTAGCGCAGCGTCTCTTTGGCGCCGATCCCGAGGTAGCCGAGCCGGACCAGGCTCTCGTAGACGACTTGGTGCGCGCGGTAGACCAGCGTGCGGTTGAAGTGGCTGAAGACGTTGCGTGCGACGACCAGGTGGAACTCGTTGAACGAGCCGTCGGTGACCAGGTTGTGCTGGGCGAAGACCATCTGCTGGCGCAGCGTCGGCTTGAAGCGCGCGACACCCTCGCCGATGTCGACGTAATCGGAAAACTGTCGGCTTCCGCCGGCCTCGACGTACCGGCTCGCGAACTCGTCGAGCAGGTCCAGCGGGAAGGCCCCTTCCTTCGCGCGCTCGACGCTGCCCTCGCTGGCCTCGGTCACGTAGATGCGCACGCGGTGCGCGAGGTCCGCCTCGCGCAGGATGATCGCCAAACCGTACGCGTCCTCGCCCGAGCCGATCACCCAGAGCCGCACGTGCGGGAAGGTGCGCAGGCGCGGCAGCACCCGTTCGCGGAAGGCGGCGAAGAAGGCCGGCTCGCGGAACGGGGAGCCCGCGTTGTGGGTAAGCGCTTCGATCAGCCGTTGCAACACGGCCGGCTCGTGGAGGACGCGTTCGAGGAGCCCGGTCGTCGAGCGCGCTCCTTCGGCACGCACGCGTTCGGAGATGCGCCGCTTGATCGTCGCCGGAGCGTAGTCGCGGAAATCGAACCCGCATACGCGGTACACCCCTTCGAGCAAGAGGTTCAGTTCGAGATCCGCGATGGCCGGTGAAGTCGGTGTCGGCGCCGCGGCGCCGGATGCCCCGACCTTAGCGGACAAAGCGTCCACGCTTTGACCGATAAAGTCTATCATGCCGTGACGTTCAGCCAGACGCGGATGAGGGCCACGAGCTGATCGATGTCGACGGGCTTGGAGATGTACTCCGAGGCGCCGGCCGCGAGGCACTGCTCGCGGTCGCCCTTCATCGCCTTGGCGGTCAGGGCGATGATCGGCAAGTTGCGCCACTGGTCGCGCGAGCGGATGCGGCGGATCGTCTCGTAACCGTCCATCTCCGGCATCATGATGTCCATCAGGACGACGTCGATTTCCGGATGCGTGCGCATCAGCTCGATGGCCTCCAGGCCGGATTCCGCCGAGAGGACGTTGATCTTGTACTCTTCGAGCGAGCTGCGCAGCGCGTAGATGTTGCGCACGTCGTCGTCGGTGATCAGGATCGTGCGTCCTTCGAGCGAGGCGTTGGCGACCGCGATCCCCACCGGGCGTTTGACGTCCGGCAAGCGCGCTTCGACCTGGTTGAGGAAGTAGCTGGTCTCGTCGATCAGCCGCTCGGGCGACATCGCGTCCTTCACGATGACGGACTCGGAGAGCCGGCGCAGCGCCGCCTCTTCCTGCTCGGTCAGCTCGCGCCCGGTGTAGACGATGACCGGGACGCGCACGTGCGCGGGATGCTGCTTGACCCGCTCGATCAGATCGAGGCCGGACATGTCCGGCAGCCCCAGGTCGACGATCACGCAGTCGAACTTCGCCTCGTCGAGAGCGCGCAAGGCCTGCGTCGCGGTTGAGACGGCGGTGACCGTCACCTCGCCGGTTTGGATGAGATTGGCCATCGCCGAGAGCTGCGTGACGTCGTCCTCGACGACCAGCACGTTGCGGGTCGCCGCGTCGGCGAAGCCGAGCAGGTTGTCGAAGGCCTGGGTCAGCGCGTCCTCGCTGGCCGGTTTCTTGAGGTGCGCGAACGCGCCGGAGTCGAGCGCTTTTTGCCACTGCTCTTCACCGGAGATCACGTGCACCGGAATCGCTTTGGTCGCCGGATCGCGCTTGAGCTGATCCAGCAGCGCCCACCCGTCGACGTCGGGCAGGCCGATGTCGAGCGTGATCGCGTCGGGGACGAACTGGCGCGCCAGCGTCAGACCTTCGGCCCCGGTGCGCGCCGTGAGGCCCTTGAAGCCGCGGTCGCGCGCCAGGCCGACCAGGATGCGCGCGAAGGTCGCGTCGTCCTCGATGATCAGCGCGACGCGGTCGTGCGGCCTGACGTTCTCGCGGTCGTCGTCGACCGGGTCGAGCACCGGCGGCGGGGTGAGCGTACGGACCGGCGCCACCGAAACGGCCGGGCTCTCGATCCGGCGAGCCGGCGGCAGCGGCGGCAGCTCGATGGTCGAGGTGCCGCGCGTCGTCCGCTCGAGCGGATGATAGAAGGTGAACGTCGAGCCGGATCCCGCCTCGGACTCGACCGTCATGTCGCCGCCCAACAGGCCCGCGATCTCACGCGAGATCGCCAGGCCCAAACCGGTGCCGCCGTACTTGCGCGCGGTCGACATGTCGGCTTGCTGGAAGGCTTCGAAGATGACGTTGTGCTTGTCGGTCGGGATCCCAATCCCGGTATCGCTGACCGCGAAGGCCACGAACTGCGCGGGGTGACCGTCGATGGTGCGATCGATGCGGTGCAGCACCAGATCGACCGAACCGTGCGCGGTGAACTTGAACGCGTTGGAGAGCAGGTTCTTGAGGATCTGCATCAGGCGCGTCTGGTCGGTCTCGAGCGTCTCGGGGACGTCCGAGTCGACCTGGATCTGGAAGCGCAGCCCGCGCTCCTGCGCGACGCCGCGGAAGGTGCGTTCGACGTCGTCGCAGATGTCGCTGATCCGCTGCTCCGCGATGTCGACCGAGGTCGTTCCCGACTCGATCTTCGAGAGGTCGAGGATGTCGTTGATCAGCGTGAGCAGATCGGTGCCGGCGCGCCGGATCGTCTGCGCCATCTCGACCTGTTTGCCGGTCAGGTTCGCGTCGCGGTTGTCGCTCAGCTGCTTGGAGAGGATGAGCAGCGAGTTGAGCGGCGTGCGCAGCTCGTGCGACATGTTGGCCAGGAACTGCGATTTGTACTTCGAGGTCAGCGCGAGCTGTTCGGCCTTTTGCTCGAGGGCGCGTCGCGCTTCTTCGATCTCGCGGGTACGCTTCTCGACCTCTTCGTTCTGCTCGGCCAAGAGGCGCGCTTTCTCTTCGAGCTCCTCGTTGGTCTGCTGCAGCTCTTCTTGCTGCGACTGCAGCTCGGCGGTCAGCGACTGCGACTGCTTGAGCAGTTCCTCGGTGCGCATCGTCGCGGCGATCGTGTTGAGCACGATACCGATCGACTGGGTCAGCTGGTCGAGGAAGAGCAAGTGGTTGTCGCTGAAGGCCTCGAACGACGCCAGCTCGATGACGGCTTTGATGTCGCCTTCGAACAGCACCGGCAGGGCGACCACGTTGAGCGGCGTCGCGCTGCCCGTGCCCGAGGTGACGGTCAGGTAATCGCCGGGCGCGTTGGTGATGAGGACGCGGTTCTTCTCGGCGACGCACTGGCCGACGATCCCCTCGCCGGGGGCGAACTGCAGCGCGCCTTTGCGGCGCGGCGCGGCGTAGCCGGCCGTGTACCGCAAGAGCGGCGTCTCGTCGATCGGCTCGTTGAGGTAGAAGATGCCCAGCTGCGCGTTCACCAGCGGGGCCAGCTCGGTCATGATCAGCTTGGCGACCGTCTTGATGTCCTTCTGGCCTTGCAGCATCCCGGTGAAGCGGGCGATGTTGCTCTTGAGCCAGTCCTGCTCGCGGTTCTTGCGCGTCGTGTCGCGCAAGTTGCGGATCATCTCGTTGACGTTCTCGGTCAGCTGACCGACCTCGCCCTGCGCCCCGACCTCGATCGTGCGCGAGAGATCGCCCTTGGTGACCGCCGTCGCGACCTCGCCGATCGCGCGGATCTGCGAGGTCAGCTGCGCGGCGAGCTGGTTGACCGAGTCGGTCAGGTCGCGCCACAGACCGGCGGCGCCGGGAACCTCGGCTTGTCCGCCGAGCTTGCCTTCGAAGCCGACTTCGCGCGCGACGGAGGTGACCTGGTCGGCGAAGATCGCCAGCGTGTCGATCATGCCGTTGATCGTGTCGGCCAGCTCGGCGATCTCGCCCTTGGCGTCGAGCACGAGCTTGCGCTGCAGGTCGCCGTTCGCGACCGAGGTGACGACCTTGGCGATGCCGCGCACCTGGTTCGTCAGGTTGCCGGCCATCCGGTTCACCGAGTCGGTGAGGTCCTTCCAGGTACCGGCGACGCCGGGGACGGCGGCCTGACCGCCGAGGATCCCTTCGCTGCCGACCTCGCGCGCCACGCGCGTCACCTCGCCGGCGAACGCGTTGAGCTGGTCGACCATCGTGTTGATGGTGTCTTTGAGCTCGAGCATCTCGCCGCGGACGTCGACGGTGACCTTCTTCGAGAGGTCGCCGTTGGCGACGGCGGTGGTGACCTTGGCGATGTTGCGGACCTGGTTGGTGAGGTTCGCCGCCATCGAGTTGACCGAGTCGGTGAGGTCCTTCCAGGTGCCGCTGACGCCTTGCACCTGCGCCTGACCGCCGAGCGTTCCTTCGGAGCCGACCTCGCGCGCGACGCGCGTCACTTCGCCGGCGAAGGCGTTGAGTTGGTCGACCATCGTGTTGACGGTGCCCTTGAGCTCGAGGATCTCGCCGCGCGCGTCGACGGTGATCTTCTTGGAGAGGTCGCCGCGCGCGACGGCGGTCGTCACGTCGGCGATGTTGCGGACCTGCGCGGTCAGCGAGGAGGCCATCGAGTTGACGGAGTCCGTCAAGTCTTTCCAGGTGCCGCCGACGCCCGGCACGATGGCCTGGCCGCCGAGCTTGCCGTCGGTGCCGACTTCGCGCGCGACGCGCGTCACCTCGGCGGCGAACGCGTTGAGCTGGTCGACCATCGTGTTGACGGTCGCCTTGAGCTCGAGCATCTCGCCCTTGACGTCGACGGCAATCTTACGCGAGAGGTCGCCGCGGGCCACGGCCGTCGTCACTTCGGCGATGTTGCGGACCTGCGCGGTGAGGTTGCCGGCCATCGAGTTCACCGAATCGGTAAGGTCCTTCCAGGTTCCGGCGACGCCAGGCACGTTGGCCTGGCCGCCGAGCTTGCCGTCGGTGCCGACCTCGCGGGCCACGCGGGTCACTTCGCCGGCGAAGGCATTGAGCTGATCGACCAGGGTGTTGATGGTGTCCTTCAGCTCGAGAATTTCGCCTTTCACATCGACCGTGATTTTGCGGGACAAATCGCCGCGGGCCACGGCGGTGGCGACTTCG